>CACZTQ010000243.1 GCA_902784155.1 Oscillospiraceae bacterium | reverse complement strand
CTGTAGATTATTTTCAGAGTCTCCGTGAGTTCGTCAAGAGAAATCCTGCCGATTGCCGCCTTATCGACAGCCGATTCAAAAAGCTCCTGAATCGCAAAGAGCATATTCTCCCTGACTAGGTCTTCGTTGACGGCGTTGACATAGCAGCCCTTGCCCTGAACGGTGGAGATATACCCTCCCCGCTCAAGGTCCTCATAGGCGCGTTTTGTAGTGATAATGCTGATTCTGAGCTCCTTTGCGAGAACTCTCATGGATGGGAGCAGCTCGCCCGCGGACAGCGCCCCGGACATTATCTGCGTTTTTATCTGCTCCTCAATCTGCTCATAAATCGGGACTCCCGAAATGTTGCTGATAATAATATTCATATCCGCCTCACTATTGCGCATTAGTGTATATATACACTATACACAGTTACGGCGCAAATGTCAACAGTTTTTTTATAATTCCAAATCGAGGTTGAATTAACGCGGCCGTTATGATACGATGAGATTGCTGAAAATATAAGGAAGGAGAATATCAATGAAAAAAATAATCTGTATTCTGATAAGTATTTCAATTGCCTTCTGCGCGGCGATGCCCGTCTTCGCCGCGAACCCCGATGACATTCCTTTATTGAAGGAAAAATTCAAAGACGGCGAAGGCCCCTCGGTGGGCGGCGAATCGGTTGACTATGTTTATTATTCACCCGAAAACGCCGAAGGGAAGAAGCTCCCTCTCGTCATCTATTTTCACGGCGCCGGTCAGGGCTCAAAGCCCCGCGCGCAGATAGAGGAGAATAATTTCCCGCTCTGGGCAAGCGATGAAATCCAGGGCAGATTCGAGGGCGGCGGAGCCCATCTGCTTGTTCCGAGAAGCCACGAGGAAAACGGCGAGCACTGGGATGACAAGTATGTTGAGGTGATGAAGGCCGCAATAGACGATTACATTGAGAAAAACAAGGACACGGTCGATATAACGAGAATATATGTCGGCGGCTTCTCGATGGGAGGCAAAATGACTCTCAAAATGGCGTCAAGCTATCCGGGATTCTTTGCCGCGGCTTTTCCGCTCTGCCCCGCTTACGAGCCCTCGTCGGAGCAGATTGAGGCTCTCGCGGACCTGCCCGTCTGGCTTATCGTCAGCCGCTTTGACATAATCGCGGGCTACTACACCTACTCCGAAAAATTCTGGAATGAATTCTGTGAAATAACAAACATCCCCGGGGAATGCAGACTGAGCCTTTTCGGGCGTGTGAAATACCCCGACGGCAAAAATACATCGAGCAATCATTTTGTATGGGTCGCGCTCGCGAACGATATGTTTACCTATGACGGCGGAGATTACCCCAACGCCGTGACAACCGACGCCGCGGGCAATGAAATCGCGCTGAAGAGCCCCGACGGAGTCGTATCCTGGTTATGCCGCCACACATCGCGTTACGGCGGCGAGCCCATGGAAGCCAACGGCACTCTTGAAGGCAACCCCGACAAAGGCGGGCTGAAAACAGAGAATCTTATCAGAGCTCTGTTCCCGCTTGTGTTTGACGCCATCGGAACATTTTTCAAAGATATTTTTGACGGCATCGGGAGTCTTTTCACAAACGGCAGAGCATAAAAGTCTTTTTAAATATAAAACGGCGGAACGGTCCGAGCGGCCGCTCCGCCTTGTTTTTATTTCATTTTATACGGCAGTCCGCCGCCGTAATAATCCGGCCTCGGTTTTGTTCCCGAAATCGCGTTATATGCCCCGCGTGAGCAGAAGACCCGCGAGCAGACCGCCCGCAAAGCCCGAAAGATGCTCGCAGAGCGTCGCTTTGCCCCCGAAGAATCCGTCGATAACATATACCGCGAGGATTATCAGCGCCCAGAGAGGCGCGGGCGAAAACATCACCGAACCGTTTTTGACCGCGAGGACGACGAAAACCGCAATCAGCCCGAAAATACCGGGGGAAGCTCCCTCACCCTCGCCGAGTTTATAGACGAAGGCCATAAAAAGCCCTGAGACAAAGGCGGATATCAGATAACAGAGAAGGGTTTTCACCGCGCCGAGCGTGGATTCAACGGCATAGCCGGCAATCAGCATAGCGGCGGTATTCACAAGAATATGAGGAGTCCCGACGTGAAGAAGCGCGGAGGAAACGAGCCTCCAGACCTCGCCCTTCTTAATTCTCTCATCCGACAGCCGCAGAGCGCGGTTTATATATCCCCTGTTGTGACCGGTGAGAAGCCTCTCCTTCGGAGTGACCGTCTCACCCGCCGGAATCAGAAGAACGGTATCGATTATGTATATTATGATTATCAAAGCACAGAATGACAGAGTAAAAACAGGCATGGCAATTTACCTTTTGATGGATTTTTTTCGGTTTACCCGATTATTATACATAACCCCGGCGCCAAAAGCAATAAAAATGATTGAGCGGGAATGACTGCGTGATCCCCTACGAAAAGCATTAACCCCACCGCCATCATATATAATCGGAGCGAAGCGACCGTCAACTGCTCACTGCTAACTGCTAACTGACAACTGCTAACTGACAACTGCACATTGCACATTACCATCTCCCTTTGACTTCGGCGGCGGTTTGCATTATAATACTTTTGCGCAAGTAAATTGAGTAAAATCAAATTCGCGAAATAAACGCAAAGGTAATTGAAATGGCAGATAACTATGATTCGCTAAAACTGAAAAATCAGGTGTGCTTTCCCCTTTACGCCTGCGCCAAAGAGGTCGTGAGGCAATACACGCCCTATCTTAAAAAGCTGGGCCTCACTTACACTCAGTATATAACAATGATGGTGCTATGGGAAAAGGAGAGCGTTTCCTCAAAGGAACTCCCCGCTCTTCAGAGCCCTTCAGACGCAGGGGCTTCTCAACGACGACCACATAGGCGGCTGCACTCTCTATATGAACTGGGAAAAGGTCGAGGCAATAATTAACGGCAGCAATAAATAATGAAATTTAAAATCTGATATAAAATATAAAGAGGAATTAAAAATGGAAAAAACAGTTGTGATTGACCTTGAGAAATGCGTCGGCTGCGGCAAGTGCGCGCGCGATTGCGTTTCATCCGCCATCTATGTTGAAGACGGCAAGGCAAGAATCCGCGAGGGCTGTATCGGCTGCGGGCACTGCTTCGCGATATGCCCCGCGGGGGCTGTCGATATGCCCGGCTATGACACGGCCTCGTGCGGCGAAGTCGTGCCGATGACGGCGATTGACAGCGACACTCTCCTGCAGGCGATGAAAAGCAGAAGGACGGTAAGGCACTTCAAGGACATACCCGTTGAGCAGGAAAAAATCGACAAAATCCTCGAGGCGGGCAGATACGCGCCGACGGGCGCAAACTCCCAGAATGTCGCCTGCACAATTCTCGGCTCAAAGCAGGCATCCATCGAGCGCGACTGCGTCAGGCTCTTCAAAACGGGAGTCGGTATCGGCTCAAAGCTCGTGAGCTTTCTGAGAAATGTCGATATAAATGATACGTTTTTCTTCAAGGGAGCCCCGCTCGTCATAGTTGTTTCGGGCCACGACGCTGTCAACGCAACGCTCGCGAGCGCCTATATGGAGATAGAGGCAAACAGTCTCGGACTCGGCGTGCTTTACAGCGGATTTTTCTGCAGCGCGGCGGGAATCCTGCCGAAGGTCAGGTCTGCCCTGAAGCTCCCGAAGGGACATAAGCCCGTTACCTGTATGATAATCGGCTACCCCGATGTCGAGTATCTGCGCATTCCCCCGAGAAAAGAGAGAAAAGCAAGAATTTTATAATTGAATATACTAAGAAAGGAAAATAAAAATGACTCAGATTATATCTTTTTTTATGACGATGATAATGTTTTTCTTCCCGACGCTGAATGTTTCGAAGATAAACGTTGACAAAACAAACTGGAATACGGATTACGACTATGTCTATGTTCACGGCCTGAGCGGCTGGGGAAGCTATGATTTTCAGAATAACTTCCTGCCCTACTGGGGAATGTTCGGCGGAGATATGATAAAGAATCTCAACGCCCTCGGCTTCAAATGCCACGCCGCTTCAGTTGACCCCGACGGCAGCGCGTGGGACAGAGCGTGCGAGCTCTATGCACAGCTCACAGGCACGAGAGTTGACTACGGCAAGGCGCACAGCGAAAAATTCGGCCACGACAGATACGGCAAGGATTTCTCAAAGAATCCCCTGCTCGAATCCTGGAGCGCCGAAGATAAAATCAATCTGCTCGGCCACTCCTTCGGCGGAGTGACGGTCCGTCTGCTCGCGGAGCTGATGGCAAACGGCAGCGAAGAGGAGATTGCCGCGACGGATAAGGACGACATTTCTCAGTTTTTCACCGGCGGAAAAGCCGACTGGATTTACAGCATTACCACTCTCGCCGCCCCGACAAACGGCACGACGGCCT
>CACZTQ010000242.1 GCA_902784155.1 Oscillospiraceae bacterium | reverse complement strand
GCCCCGCCGTCCAAACAGCCGCCTGGACAAGGTGCGCCATATGTTTCAGAAGGTAATGTAAAGATACATAATCGTCAAGACGGCAAAAAAGATTCATTATCTTAAGATAATAACTATAACATTCAGCGACGCAGAGTATCAATATCTTATTTTTTAATCCTGTTTACAATAAAGAGAAGAAAATCTTTATGAGCAGTTTTCTGAAAAGCGTTGAAATATATGAAGAAGAACGCTGTGGCGGAAGATTTCTTAAGAACTTATGCTTAAGGTTTCCCGTGTTCTGTGAAGACGGAGAAATCGTCGGCGTTGGTTGGGACAATAAAAACCAAGTCGAGTGCGTTTCGCTTATAACGAGGGATTAATGACGCGCTGTGAGACAGATAAATTGATTGAAAATATGGTGACAGGCAACGAAAAACCCATCTTAAAACACGCCAACCCCGGCCTTCCGGCCGGGGTTGTTTCTATAAGAATACGGTTATTGATGTGCCGTCACTTCGGCTGATGACAGGTTCCTTTCATGGCGCAGTGTTCACAGCCGCAGCCACAGGAGGATCTGCCCTTCTTTTTATCTTTGAGGAGGTTAACAATGATTCCGATGACGATTGCAGCAAGAATCAGGGCAATAAGAACCGTTCCGAGATTATCGGTCAGAAGTGTAAGCATATAACCGCTCCCTTTCTTTTACTCAGATTTTCTTTGTAAGTCTTGTGGATTCCTTATATTTGCGCAGGAACAGCATATAGAACGCGAGCGCGATAAGAGCCAGGGCGGCAATGAATCCGATGATGTTGAAGTGCCCCGTGAACGCGCCGCCTATCTGATTGATACAGAGCGATACCGCGTAGGCGAAAGCGCACTGATAGCCGATTGCAAACCAGGTCCATTTCGCGTTGTTCATCTCTCTTCTGATAGCGCCGATTGCCGCGAAGCAGGGCGCGCAGAGAAGGTTGAACACAAGGAATGAGAAACCGGTGACGCCGGTGAAGGCCGAATGAAGAGCCTGCCAGGCAGTCTGCTCTCCGCCGCCGTAGAGAATACCCATTGTTCCGACTATGTTCTCCTTCGCGACAAGGCCCGTTATCGAGGCCACGGCCGCCTGCCAGTTGCCCCAGCCGAGCGGGATGAACAGCCAGGCAATCAGATTGCCGATGCGGGCGAGAATCGAGAGGTCAAGCTCGTCCTCTGCGAGCATTCTGAAGCCGTCTGAGGTGAAGCCGAAATAGGAGGTGAACCATACAACTATGGTTGAAAGCAGGATTATTGTGCCCGCCTTCTTTATGAACGACCAGCCGCGCTCCCACATGCTGCGCAGAACATTCGCGGGTGTGGGCATGTGATACGCCGGAAGCTCCATGACAAACGGAGCGGGCTCGCCGGCAAACATCTTTGTCTTTTTAAGCATAATGCCCGAGACAACGATGGCCGCCATGCCGATGAAATAAGCTGAGGTTGAAATCCACGGTGAGCCGCCGAATATCGCGCCGGCTATCATCGCTATGAACGGAACCTTCGCGCCGCAGGGAATAAACGTGGTGGTCATGATTGTCATTCGCCTGTCGCGCTCGTTTTCGATTGTTCTGCTCGCCATAATGCCGGGCACGCCGCATCCGACTCCGATAAGCATCGGGATGAAGGATTTGCCCGAGAGGCCGAATTTGCGGAAGATACGGTCAAGCACAAACGCGATTCTCGCCATATAGCCGCAGGCTTCAAGGAACGCGAGCATCAGGAAAAGAACGAGCATCTGGGGAACGAAGCCAAGCACCGCGCCGACGCCCGCGACGATACCGTCAAGAATCAGGCCCTGCAGCCACTCGGCGGCATTCGCCTTCTCAAGAAGATTGCCCACAAGCACCGGAATACCGGGAACCCATACGCCGTATCCGGCGGGGTCGGGGGCTTCAAATCCCTTTTCGGCAAAGAACTGCTTTGCCTCTTCAAATGTTGCGCCGACCGTTTCCTCTTCGTCGGCGTCATCGGGAATCGTGTCATAATACGCGGTCAGAGTCTGAGTTTCAAGCGTTTCCTCATCCTCAACGTCAACCGTCGCCGTTTTTTCGACGGGGACGAAAGAGGCAAGCTCCGCCGCGGCGGCCTTTTCGTCAAAATCCTCTGCCTCGGGGTCAATATCCGTAAACGCCGTGACGGCGTTCAGAGCGTCGCTGTATTCGCCGTCGGCCTCCT
>CACZTQ010000241.1 GCA_902784155.1 Oscillospiraceae bacterium | reverse complement strand
CCGGTTTTCATTTTACTCTATTTCAGGTGTCAGAAGACCGTAGCCTCCGTCGCTGCGCTTATATACCACATTGACATCTCCGTGCTCTTCATTGAGGAAAAGATAGAACTGATGCCCTACGAGATTCATCTGCAGAATTGCCTCCTCAACCGACTGGGGCTTGAGCAGGACGCTCTTCTGTCTGACAAGTTCATATTCAATCTCTTCGGGAACATCGGTGTCGGGCTCATCAATGAAAGCGGTGTCAATGCTTGCGCTCTTGATTTTCTTTTCGATACGGGTCTTATTCTTGCGAATCTGTCTGATGAGGGTGTCAACACATTTGTCGAGAGCTTCGTTCATATTCTGCGCTCTCTCTTCTGCTCTGAAAACCATTCCGCTGTTATTTACGGTGATTTCAACGTTTTGTGATGACTTTTCAACAGTCGCCGTTACCTTTGCCTCAATGTCGGGCCCGAAGAATCTCTCGATTTTGGCGAGCTTCTTCTCCGCATGCTCTTTGAAGGATTCGCGAGGCGTACACTTACGGCCTGTGATTGTGATTTTCATACAGTCATCCCCTTTTTTGTGATTGGAGTTTTACTCCGGTTATATTGTAGCATAAGTTAACAGAAAAATAAAGGTATCTGAAGTGATTTTTTACAAAATACACAAAAAATTAACAAATAATTGTACACCGGCGCTGTCTCAATGAATGAACTGACCAATTGCGATTCTAAGAGCGATGCCGATAAGGATAACCCCGCCGGCTATTCCCGCCTTGCCCGCGAGCTTCGAGCCGGCTTTAAGGCCTATATGACAGCCCGCAAAGCATATTGCGAATGTGACCGCGCCTATAATAAGGGATTCGATAAACGCGGGCAGGAACCCGAGGTCCGCGATTGTGAACCCTACGGAGAGAGCGTCGATTGACGTTGCGATTCCCTGAACGGCGAGGCCCTTCAGACCGACAGCGGGCTTCTCCTCCCCGCCGTTGTTTTTTACGGTGTCAATTATCATTTTTACGCCGATGAATATAAGAAGCGTGAAGCCTATCCACGGCACGGCCTTTTCAAAGGCGGTGAATATGCCCGCAACCGTGCGCACGCAGAACCAGCCCGTCAGGGGCATTATAAACTGAAAAACGGCAAAGGTTCCCGATATCAGACAGGTTTTTCTGCCGCTCATCTTCGGCTCGTTCAGACCGTTCGCGACAGAGACTGTGAAGGCGTCCGCGGCAAGCCCCGCGCCGAAAATGACGCTGTTGAGAAAAAATGAAAAATTCAGATTCGTCATTCCGCTTCAGTCTGCTCCTCCCGTCGCGCCGGATTTCCGGTGCTCTCAAAAAATCTGTTATATCTTTCGCTCCACTTTGCCGCGTCCTCCCTTGTATATTTCGCGGGGAAGAAGGAGTCGAGCAGGGCGAATTTGCCCAGCCACCCTATCAGCATAAGAAGCTGGGAGCGGAATTCCGGAACATCGCCGAGCAGCTTGATTTTATCCTTGATAAGCCCGGGGAGCTCTGTCTTGCGGAATCCGCCCGTGAGGAGCTTCTCGGTCTCTTCGGAGGTGACGAGCTTTTTGCTGAATATCTCGTTGATTTCATCAGCCGTGAAATACGGAAGCAGGTTTTTAATCAGCGCTATGCGGCAGGCGTCAAACCCGACCTCATAGAAGAAATCCTTCTCATATTTCCAGAGCGTTTCCGCTTCATAGAGGCCGTCCTTATCCTCGGCGGCGGCTCTCGCGAGAATTGTGCCCGCCTTGATGGAGTAGGCAATTCCCGAGCCCTTGGCGGCATAAGTCATAAAAGCCGAGTCTCCGACCGCCGCGTAACCGTCCGCAACAAAGACGGCGAGCGGCTGCCTTACCGGTATCTGCATGAATTTGCCGTTTCTTATGAGATTCAGACCCATGTGAGGATTTCTCTCGCTCACCCTGTGGAGCTCATCCGCGATTTTGGGGAAAGGAATCTCGTTGAAATCGACTATCAGCACATCGACGCAGTCATCCTCGGTTATTATCCAGGTAAAGCCCGTATCGCTGTGGACATATATCTTGTATCTCTCGCCGGTGTCGAAGTCTCCTTCCTTCCTGTCAAAAATCGCGCGGTAG
Source organism: Oscillospiraceae bacterium (assembly GCA_902784155.1). Lineage (GTDB taxonomy): Bacteria > Bacillota > Clostridia > Oscillospirales > Acutalibacteraceae > CAG-177. The sequence goes on along the minus strand of CACZTQ010000241.1, from coordinate 9,486 downwards.
GCATACAGATAATCATAGCGCTCCGCGTCTTTATCGACAGACATCCAGGCGGGCAGTCCCTTTCTCAGAGGCGAATTCATCCCGCAGGCATCTATGACAAGGTCGGAATATATTGTTTTATCCGCCGTCTTGATTCCGCAGACTCTTGAGCCGAGTATGACGGGCGCGAGGATTTCCGTTTCATAGACGAATTTAACCCCCGCTTCGGCGGCGAGGCCCGTGAGATAGGCAAAAAGAGCCTTTCTCTCAACGGTTATATTCTTATAGCCCTCGGGCGAAGGCATTTTGAGCGGGGCAACATTATCATCAATGGGGAAAAACGTTATCTCGTTGCCCGGCGCGATATAACCCTCGGGGATTTCTATCCCTGCGTAGTCCATGGCAGAGGCGTCAAACGAATCCTTCTGCTCATATCCGCAGTCTTCAAACCTGTTCTTTTCATAAACGGTTACGCTGTGACCCGCCTGCGCGAGCTTCATCGCGGCGACAATTCCGCCGATGCCGGCGCCTGCAACGGTAATCTCTGACAATCTCTTTCCCTCCCTTTTTTATTTTTTACATTATATCACCCGGCCGGCGGAAGCGCAATACACAAATATCCCTTAATCCTTTCTTAATGCTGATTTAATCAAAACATAAGGCCCCGCATACTGTTATCTTAATTGCGAAAAAGTTATAATTCCGGCGGGACAAAAAAGAAAGGAGTTCATTATTATGAAACTCGGAAGCAAAATTGAAAACCTTACGGCCATAAAAAACGCGGGCTTGCCCGTGCCGGAATTCACTTTTCTGCCCTTCGGGGAACTGATCCGCGACGCGGAAAAGCTTCACGGCGAAATCGACAGCGTTCAGTATCTGAAGCCCGGGCCCATGAGCAGATGTCTCACGGCGGCGGCGAGAAGCCTTATAAGCGATGATTTCCCGGTTCCCTCGAAGGATATCGGCTACGCGGTAAGGTCATCCTGCTCGGCGGAGGATTCCGCCTCTCACAGCTTCGCGGGGCAGTTTGACACTTATCTCAACGTTTCGCCCGGGGATATCCGCGAGCGTGTAAAGGACTGTGTCTGCTCGCTCTTTAACGAGAACGTAATCGACTATATGAACAGAAACGGTCTTGACCTTCACTCGCTCGAAATGAACGTGGTTATTCAGGAGATGGTGGACGCCGACATATCGGGAGTGCTTTTCACCGCGAATCCTCAGGGGATTCTCAACGAGAGCGTCATCATTGCCGGCAGAGGGCTCGGAGAAAACGTGGTTTCGGACAGAATCGACACCACCGCATACTATTACAACACCACAGACAGAGTATATTACTACGAGGGAAAAGAGGAGCTTCTCGGAAGAGACACCGTTGAGGAGCTCATCGCCCTCTCCGAAAAAATCTGCGGGCTTTTCGGCCCGTATCTCGACATCGAATTCGCCGTGAAGGACGGGGAATGCTTCATCCTGCAGGCGAGACCCATCACAACGGTCTCGGATGAACATCCGCTGATATTCGACAACAGCAACATCGTCGAGAGCTACCCCGGTCTCAGCCTCCCGCTGACCGTCTCTTTTGTTCACAGCGTCTATGAAGGGGTATTCAGAAGCGCGGGCAGGCGGCTTCTCAGAAACCGCAGGGAGCTTGAAAAACTTCAGCCCGTATTCGGCAACACGGTCGGCTGCGCAAACGGCAGGATTTATTACAAAATAAGCAACTGGTATGAAATCATCAACTATCTGCCGTTTCATAAAAAGTTCATGCCTATATGGCAGGAGCTGGTCGGCGTGAAATACAAGGATTCATTCAGACCGTCCACATCCGTTTCTCCCTTCACGAAAGCGGGAATCTATTTCAACGCCGTCAGGGAGATACTCGCTGCCCCGCGCAATATGCAGAAGCTGCATAATAAATTCAGCAAGATAAACGCCTTCGCGAGAAAAAAATTCGAAACCGAGCTCACCCCGAGAGAGATTTTTGAGCTCTATGACCTGATTGAGAAGCGCATACTCTCCGACTGGGGTCTCACCCTGCTCAACGATACCTACGCCTTCCTCTTCACGGGGCTTCTCAAGCAGAGGCTCAAAAAGAAAATGCCCGGCAGCGAGGCCGCGGCAAACGCTTATATAACGGGAATCACGAATATCGAGAGCATGAAACCCATCCGCGAGATGATTCTGCTCGCGATTGACAGGGATTCGCTGACTCCCGAGGAATATGAGATGAGAAAAAAGGCATATATCGACGAATTCGGAGACAGGGCGCCCGAGGAGCTGAAGCTTGAGAGCCCGACATACAGGACCGACCCGTCGATGCTCGATGATAAAATCCGCGAATACACCCGCGACAGGGAGAAGCTCCTCGCTATGGAGAGAAGCACACGCGGAGAGGCTCCTGCAATCGCAGATGATTTCTTAACCTCTTTCCTTGCTAAAAGAGCGGCGGCGGGAATTCTCCACCGCGAGAAGTCGAGGCTTAACAGAAGCCGTATATTCGGCCTTGTGCGCGAGGCGGTGCTCCGCCTGGGCGAGGTATATTCGCGCTGCGGATATGTTGAAGAGCCCTCCGACGTATTCTGGCTCACTCTCGATGAGCTCAGGGAGCTCTCCGCTCACCCGCGCACGATGAAGGAATCGGTTAAAAAACGCAAGAAGCAGTATTCTCTCTATGAGCTTCTGCCCGCCTACTCGAGAATCATCTTCAGCGGCGCTGAATATGACAAAAACCATAAATCGGTAAACTCCTCAAAAATCGTCACGGGAGCGAGTGAGCTCAGCGGAATCCCCTGCTCCGACGGCGTCGTCACGGGCGAGGCCTATGTGGTGGAGGATGTCAAATCCGTCAGAAACGTCAGCGACAAGATACTTGTTACAAAGATGACCGATCCGGGCTGGGTATTCCTTCTCGCGAGCGCGAAAGGCGTCATCAGCGAAAAGGGCTCTCTCCTCTCTCACACGGCGATTATTTCAAGAGAGCTGGGCATCCCCGCTGTTGTCGGTGTCGATAATCTGATGACAACAGTTCAGACGGGAGACATTATCAGCCTTGACGGCTCAACGGGCGAAATAAAAATACTCAAAAGAAAAAACGCGGCGTAACGGAGAGCCGCGACGAAAAATCCCCCTGCCGCGGCAGGGGGACCGTTTTTATTCTCTGTGCCATTTGACTCCCATGGGAGTATCTTCGAGGACTATTCCGCGCTCTTTGAGCTCGTCTCTGATTTTATCGGCGAGAGCCCAGTTTTTCTCGGCGCGCGCCTTTGTTCTCTCCTCTATGAGAGCGTCAATCCCGGCATCCGCGTCATCGGTCTTGCGGTTATAGACAAGGCCGAGAACACCGGTGAGAGTATCAAACACTCCCGCCGCGTATTCAATCGTTGCCTTTGAGGCGCCGCAGCCGAGCACAAGAGTATTGATATCCCTGACAAGGTCAAACACGGCGGCGATTCCGTCGGCTGTGTTGAGGTCGTCGTCAAGGGCGCTGCCGAACTGTTCCTCCCTCTTGTCAAGCTGAGCTTTGACCCCGGCGTCGAGCTCCCCATCGGGGGCGTTCTTCAGCTCGAAATCAAGGCTGTCGCGGCAGGTGTAAAGGCGGGTGAGCGAAGCTTTGCACTGCTCTATAATATCTGTCGAGTAGTTTATCGGGCTCCTGTATGAGGAGGAAATCATCAGATAGCGGATGGGCTCGTAGCCGTATTTTTCGGCCACATCGCGCACGGTGAAGAAGTTGCCGAGCGATTTGGACATCTTGACATTGTCAACATTGATATAGCCGTTATGCATCCAGTAATTCGCGAAGGGCTTGCCCGTGTAGCATTCGCTCTGCGCAATCTCATTCTCGTGATGGGGGAAGATAAGGTCAAGACCGCCGCAGTGAATATCAATGTTTTCGCCGAGGTAGCGCAGATTCATCGCCGAGCACTCGATATGCCAGCCGGGTCTGCCCTTTCCCCAGGGAGAATCCCAGTAGGGCTCGCCGGGCTTTGCCGCCTTCCAGAGGGCGAAATCCATCGGGTCGTGCTTGATGTCGCCGACCATTATTCTCGCGCCCGCCTCAAGCTCCTCAAGGGGCTGATGCGAGAGCTTGCCGTATTCTTTGAAGGTATTCGCGCTGAAATAGACGTCCCCGTTGACCTCATAGGCGTGGCCGTTTTCGATAAGTCCGCTGACTATCTCGATAATCTTGTCGATATTCTCGGTTGCCTTGGGGTGAATTGTCGCGTGCTTGAAATTCAGACCGTCGGCGTCGGTCCAGAATTCTTTTATGTATTTTTCGGAAACGGTCTTGTAATCTGTCCCCTCTTCGTTTGCCTTTTTGATTATCTTATCGTCGATATCGGTGAAATTCTGAACGAAGGTAACGTCATATCCCCTGTATTCAAGGTATCTGCGCAGGACATCGAATACGCAGAGAGGTCTCGCGTTGCCGATATGGATATAGTTATAAACGGTGGGGCCGCAGGCGTAGATTCTGACCTTGCCGGGCTCTATGGGAACGAATTCCTGCTTTGTTCTTGTGAGCGTATTAAATATCCTCATCGAAATTGTCTCCTTCGAAAGATTTGTTGAGTGATTTTTTGAGCGAGTAAATCTCTTTCCTCAGTCTCGCGAATTCCTGGGCAACCGGGTCGGGAATATCGATCTGGTCGAGGTCGCTGTCAACCCTGACGCCGTTTTGCTTGACTATCCTCGCGGGCACGCCGACCGCCGTACAGTTATCGGGAATATCCTGCAGCACAACAGCGCCCGAGGCGATTTTGGTGTTGCTGCCTATTTTAACCGGGCCGAGCACCTTCGCGCCGGAGCCTATCATGACATTGTTGCCTATGGTCGGGTGGCGTTTGCCGGTCTCTTTGCCCGTACCGCCGAGGGTAACTCCCTGATAGAGAGTGACATCGTCGCCTATCTCCGCCGTCTCGCCTATGACGACGCCCGTGCCGTGGTCAATGAAAACCCTCTTGCCGAGCTTTGCGGCGGGGTGAATCTCGATGCCCGTCTTTCTCGACGCTCTCTGGGAAACCCAGCGGGCAAGGAAATAAAATTTATGCCTGTAAAGGCGGTTTGCGAGCCTGTGCATTCTTATCGCCTTGAGCCCCGGATAGAGGAAAAGAACTTCAAAAACGCTCCTTGCCGCGGGGTCTCTGCTTTTGACGCAGGCTATATCTTCTCTGAGCTGATTGAACATATTGTTTCTCCCAAAAAAATAAACGTCTCTGCCGGAGGCACTCGGTGCCCTCGTCGCAGAGGCGTCAGTCGCGGTTCCACTCTGATTTATAACTCTTGAGGCTTTAACGCAGCCGTACGCATGAGAATACCGGGTTGCCCTTTCCTCTCACGGGCCACCGGGCGCACTTCACAACTTCGGCGCAAAGGACCTTCCAGCAAACGGCCCTCTCTCTGATACGCCCTGAAGAAGCTACTCTTCCCGGTCATCGCTTTATATATTTGCCGCTATTATAATAAAACGGCAATGAAATGTCAATGATTTTTTGCCGCAATATCCCTGCCGATAAGGTCGTATTCGTTGACTCCGATTACGATAACATCGGCGAAATCGCCCGGCTCGTAATTCTTATCGGTGGTGAATCTGATTATCCCGTCAATCTCGGGAGCGTCCATATAAGTCCTGCCCGAATATGAATCGGTGTAGGAATCATAGTCATCGACAAGCACTCTGTATGTTTTGCCGACCTTTCCCTCGTTTTTGAGAGTCACTATCTCAAGCTGATCCTGCATTATTATCTCGCCGCGGCGGACCTTCACGCTCTCTTCAACCTGGTCCTCCATATCAAAGGCAGGCGTACCCTCCTGAGGCGAGAATGAGAAACAGCCGAGGCGGTCGAATTCCATCTCGTTGACAAAATCCGCGAGGTTTTCGAATTCCTCCTCGCCCTCGCCCGGGAAGCCGACCATCATAGTTGTGCGTATCACGGCGTCGGGCATCGCTTCTCTTATCCTTCGGATAACATCGCGCAGGAAGGCGCTGTCGCCGTGTCTGTTCATCCTTCTGAGGATTCCGTCGTCGGCGTGCTGAAGCGGCAGGTCTATATAATGAAGTATCTTCGGATTGCTCTTCATAACATCGAGGAGCTCATCCGTAATCTTGTCGGGGTAGCAGTAGAGCATCCTTATCCACTCTATGCCGTCAATCCCGCTGAGCTCGCTCAGAAGCTCGGGGAGCCTGAGACGGCCGTATTTATCAAGACCGTAGGCGGTCGTATCCTGAGCAATCAGGATTATCTCTTTGACGCCCGAAGCGGCGAGCTGCTTCGCCTCTTCGATAACGGTCTCAAAATCAACGCTCCTGTAATCGCCCCTGATATAGGGGATGGAGCAGTAGGCGCATCTGTTTGAGCAGCCGTCGGCTATCTTGAGATAGGCCCAGTATTCGGGCGTTGTGAGAAGCCTTCCGCCGACAAGGGGAAGGTCGTATTTTGACGGCAGGTCCGTAACGCGCTCGCCCGCGAGCACTCTTTCGATTATTGAATCTATATGCCCTATCGCCCCGATTCCGACAACCGCGTCAACCTCGGGCATCTCGCTGAATATCTCTTCCTTATAAACCTCGCTCAGGCAGCCTGTGACGATGATTTTCTTTATTACGCCGTCCTCCTTGAGCTGCGCCATCTCAAGTATATTGTCTATGGCCTCCTGCTTCGCCTCGTCAATGAAGCCGCAGGTGTTGATAATCACGGCATCCGCGCCGTCATAGCAGTCGGCGATTACGTATTTTTTCTCATCGAGAACGGCGAGCATTCTCTCCGCGTCAACCTGATTCTTGGGGCAGCCGAGCGAAATCATTCCTATTTTAGTCATAGCTGTCAAACTCCTCTTTGCCGTCTGTGTATTTTCTTATTGCCGCCTTGATATCGGACCAGGAATAACCGAGCCGCTGCAGAGCGGAAACGGTCTTTCTCATCCCCTTTTCATCCGAAAGAAAACGGGCATACTTTTTTTCGATAAGCGCCTCAAGCTCCCGGGCGGGGTCTATCGCCGCCTCTTCAATCACGGCGTCGATGATCGCGGCGTCAATTCCTTTTCTGAAAAGCTCGGATTTTATTCCCTTGGCGCTCATGTGCTTTGTGCGCAGGAGGCGGTCGGCGGTATTCTCCGCGTAGCGCCTGTCATCGACATAGCCGAGCTCTTCAAGCTTATCGATGGCGGAATTCACGTGCTCAGGGCTGTGGCCCTTTCGCGTGAGCTTGAGAAAAAGGTCCCTGCGGCTGTTATCAGCGTAAGAAAGCAGACGCAGGCCCGAGACAAAAGCGCATCTCGAGCCGACTTCCGCAATGAATTTTTCGCTCTCCTCGCCGTCTTTGATTTCATCAAGGCGGTAGTAGGGAGTAAGAAACCAGTATTCGGCGTCAACGGTGAAGCGGTATTCGCCGTCAACGCTGACGTGTATTTTGTTTTGCTTTCCCTTTGAATAAGAGATTTTCATTATCAGTCTTCGTCCACAACTATATCGAGCTTCGCCCTTGCGCCGCCCTTGCCCTCGCTCTTGGGAGCCGATGCGGGCGCGGAGGCGGGAGCCTTTGCGGGAGCGGGATTGTTCCTCTCCTCGATTTCGGCCTTTATGGCGTCGGTAATCTTCTGCTCAATCTCGGCAGAGAGCTCCGCGTTGGCGGCGAGAAGGTCCTTGACCGCCTCTCTACCCTGACCGATTTTGTTTTCATTATATGAATACCAGGAGCCGCTCTTTTTGATGATATCGTATTTTACACCGAGATCGACAATCTCGCCGACTCTCGAAATTCCCTTGCCGTAGAGGATATCAAACTCCGCCTCTTTGAACGGGGGAGCGACCTTGTTCTTGACGATCTTCGCCCTGGTCCTGTTGCCTATAATCTCGCCGCCGGTCTGCTTGATGCCTTCGATACGGCGGACATCTATACGCATACTCGCGTAGAATTTGAGAGCTCTGCCGCCCGTGGTGACCTCGGGGCTGCCGTAGATTACTCCGACCTTCTCACGCAGCTGGTTGATGAAGATGATGAGAGTGTTTGATTTTGAAATGGCGCCGGCAAGCTTTCTCATTGCCTGCGACATAAGGCGGGCGTGCTGACCGACGTGGCTGTCGCCCATCTCGCCCTCTATCTCGGAGCGGGGAACAAGCGCCGCAACAGAGTCAACAACGACAACGTCTATCGCTCCCGAGCGCGCGAGCGTCTCGGCGATTTCAAGAGCCTGCTCGCCGTCATCGGGCTGGGAAACAAGAAGAGAGTCAACATCCACGCCGAGATTCTTTGCATAGACGGGGTCGAGAGCGTGCTCGGCGTCGATAAACGCCGCCTCGCCTCCCGCGCGCTGCGCCTGGGCGATTGCCGTAAGGGCGAGCGTGGTTTTACCCGATGACTCGGGGCCGTAGATTTCTATTATTCTTCCGCGGGGAAGGCCGCCGATTCCGGTGGCAACGTCAAGCGAAAAAGAGCCTGTCGAAATAGCCTCGACATTAAGGCGGGCATTCTGCCCGAGTCTCATAATCGAGCCTTTGCCGTATGCCTTTTCGATTTTTTCGAGAGCGGTTTCAAGCGCTGTTTTTTTGTCAGCCATCTTAATTCTCCTGTTCTTATCATTATTACTATTAAAATTTACCACTTTATCCGTCATTTGTCAATAGTTTTTTGCAAAATCGGGTAAAAATAATAACTAAATTATTTTTGTCGGCAGTTTATGATTATTTTTTTGCGGTATTGATTATTTTTACATAATATATTACAATAGTATCCGTAAATAATTATCCGAGGAGGTCCATATTATGCTCTTTTATGAAGATTTTGACCCGAGCGGCGAGAAAACTCTCTGCGAAATGGGCGGCAAAAACAAAGAAATGCTTATGACAATCAAAGTCCGCAAGCTCGCACCCGGCGAGAAATACGAATCCTTCTCCCCCGTCAACGAGACCGCGATACTTATACTCGGCGGAGAGATGAATATTTCGTGGGAATACGGCGGAATCATTCACACCGAGAATATGAAGCGCAGAGATCCCTTTGAGAAAAAGCCCTACTGCCTTCACGTTTGCAAGGGCGTCAGAATCGAGATAGAAGCTCTCGCCCCGAGCGAATTCATCAAACAGCAGACCGATAACGAGAGGGAGTTTGAGCCCGTATTCTATAAACCCGAGGACTGCCTGTATCAGCATTTCGGCAAAGGGCAGTGGGACGGCACGGGCTACCGTATCTGCTCAACAATGTTTGACTATGACAACGCGCCCTATTCAAATATGGTTATGGGCGAGGTATTCAATCAGCCGGGCAGATGGTCAAGCTATCCGCCTCACCATCATCCGCAGCCCGAGGTTTACTATTACAGATTCAACCCGTCGCAGGGCTTCGGAGCCTGCTTCAACGGCGACGACGTTTACAAGAGCGTTGACGGCTCCTGGTGCACGATAACCGACGACAACTCGCATCAGCAGGTAACCTCCCCCGGATACGAGATGTATTATGTATGGATGATAAGACATCTCGACGGCGACCCCTGGTTCAAGACTACAAGAAT
>CACZTQ010000240.1 GCA_902784155.1 Oscillospiraceae bacterium | reverse complement strand
TTTGAGGTGCCGTCCTGCCTTATTGCTCCCGTCGCTATCACAAGGTCTCCGGCGCGCACTTCTCTCTGCATTCCGCCGCAGGTGCCGACTCTTATAAAAGTCTTTACGCCGATATGGGCGAGTTCCTCAACGCAGATGGCGGCCGAGGGCGCTCCGATACCCGTTGAGGTGACGAGGACCTTTACGCCCTCAACGAATCCCTCAAAGGTGCGGAATTCCCTGTTGAACATTATTTCGCGCGGGCTGTCAAGATATGCGGCAATCTGCGGCACCCTGCCTGGGTCACCGGGAATTATCGCGTATTCCGCCGCGTTTTCCTCTGTTAGTCCGATATGATATTCGGGTTCTGACATAGTAACACCTCAGTCAAAAAGCTCTTTGAATTTAGCCGTGCTTCTCAGAGAGAGACAGCTGTCTTTACCTGCGATGATATGGTCGGCAAGCCCGATTCCCATCTCCGCGAGCAGACGGCCGAGCTCACGCGTGAGCAGGATGTCCCTGTCGGACGGGGCCGCTTCGCCGAGGGGGTGATTATGCGCGAGAATCACGCTGTCGGCATCCGAATCGAGAGCCGTTTTGACGGCCGATTTCTTGTCTATCGTCACCTGTGTCGGGTCGCCTTCGCCGAGAAGGGCGCAGCCGGTGGCTCTGCCGAAGGCGTCGAGACAGATCATATAGAATTTTTCGTTGGCGGAGCCTTCAAAAAGTTTCGCGATATATTTTTCGGCCTCTCCCTGCTCAAAAAGAGTGCCTTCGCCGACGGTCTTTCCGCCGAGCCTTGACGATATTTCGGGTATGACGGAGAGCAGAAGCGCGGAGCTCTCGCCGATTCCGTCAATTTCAAGCAGCTCCCGGGCCGGAGCGCTCAGCACCCCCGCGAGCGAGCCGTATTTTTCGAGCAGCAGCTTCGCCGTGGGATTCGTATCCCTGCGGGGTATCGAATAAAACAAAAGAAATTCAAGCAGACCTCTGTCGGGGATGGCGGAAACATCCGTCTTTCTGAATGCTTCTCTCACCCGCCTGCGGTGGTCGGCGTGAGGATATTTTTTGCATTCCATCAGGTGAGCCCTCCGTCAATGGTGAGCACCTGAGCCGTCATATAGTCCGAGCCCTCGCCTGCGAGAAACGAAACGGCGGCGGCGATTTCTTCGGGCTTCCCGAATCTGCCGGCCGGTATCTCACGGGCAAAGTCCGCCTTATCTTCCGGGGAGAGATTGTCGTTCATCTTTGTGTCAATGGCCCCGGGAGCGATGCAGTTGACCTGAATGTTGCTCGGCGCGAGCTCTCTCGCGAGGGCTTTTGTCAGCCCGATGACTCCCGCCTTGGTCGCCGAATACACGACCTCGCAGGAGGCACCGTAATTTCCCCACATGGAGGAGATATTTATTATCTTGCCGCATTTGGCCCTCACCATACCGGGCACGGCGGCTCTGCAGGTGTTATAGATTCCCTTGAGATTGACGGCGCAGAGCCTGTCGAATTCCTCGGGGGAGGTGTCGGTGAAAAGCTTCTGAAGGGCAATGCCCGCGCAGTTTAAAAGCACCCGGAAGCCGCCGAATCTTTCGGCAGCTTCCTTGAATACTTTTTCTGTCATTTCCGTGTCGGAGACATCGAGGCGGTAAATCTCATAGTCGGCGCCGATTGAGTCAAGCCTCTGAGCGAGAGCGCCGATACCTTCCGTGTCGCTGCTGTAGCAGCAGGCGAGCGAGAATCCGTCCAGCGCGAGGCGGTACGCCGCCGCGCTTCCGATTCCGCCGGATGCTCCGGTTATAAAAGCAGATTTAATCATTTATCTGTTCATGCTGTCTTTGACTGCTTTTTCTATGTCAAAGTCAGCAGCCATATTATCCATATTGATATAACCGCTGGGCTCATCAAACAGCTTGCTGTCGGCCGAATTCGAAAGCTGAACTATTTCGGTTATCTCGCTGGAAGTGATTTTGCCTTCCTTGTTTTTGGAGACCTGCTCCATACGCTTGAGAGTGTTTCCCTCATACATATAGGCAAGGTAATTGTTTTCGGTGCCGTAGTAGTCGTATGTAAGACTGCCGGCTTTTATCGAGCCCATATAGTTTTCGTCCGATTTGCTGTTGCTGCCGCTGCCTTCCTTGACGCTGTTGAGAAGATTGGTGAACTCCTCTTCCTTCATATTGATGGTGAATGTGCCTTTGATGTTGGGGATATAAACAGCAGCCTTGTCTTTGTTGAGGTACGCCTTCATGGTCATGGTGCCGCCGTTTGCCTCGTCAAAGGGGTAGGATGTTTCGGCGTACATCTTGTCGCCGTTTTTGGCTATTGTGATGGGTATATTGTAAGTGGAGTTTCCGCCCTTTTCCCTGATGACGACCTTGAGCGTGTAGGCGTTCTTTGAAGCAAGCTCCGAGAATACATCCTCAAACTTCTTTCTTGAAGAAGCGGCGGGATCGTTTTCGAGCTTTGAAAGGTCAACCGTATTTGAACGCTCGGCGGTACCGAGTTTCATCTGCTGAGCGGCTTTTTCGCCGTTGTTGTCGGTGAAGTTCTCGGGGTTGGCGTCGCTGAATTTCGCGATGAAGGATTCCTGCTCGGGAGTCAGGCTTACGTCTGTGTAGCCGTTGGTGGCGACGGTCTGGCCTGTCGCGCTCTCGCCGAGGCCTTCGCTTCTCCTTGTCCTCGGAACGGTGACGACCTTCTCCTTGACAGTGGTCTCAACCGAAACCTCTTCGCCCTCTTCGTTGACTACATAGAATTCGGTCTTGCCGCCTTTTTCGGCCTCTTTTGCCTTGACGGTGACAACGTTGCCGGAGTTATCTTCATAAAAATATTCTGTTTCGCCGGTGTCCTCGTTGATCTGGGTTGCGAGAGTATGCTCCTCACCCTTCTCGTCAACTACCTTGACTTCGCTGACTTTTTCAAAACCGCTTCCGCTGTTTTTGGCTTCGGATGCCTCTTTTTTACAGGAGGCGAGAGCAAAAGCGAGGGAAAAGACAAGCGCCAGCGCGATGATATTCTTGAAATTCATTCTTCATTACTCCTTTGATTGACTGTTGCAATGATAGAATACATTTTTTTCGCCTTAAAATCAAGGTGGTTTTATTAATTAAATGTTTCGAAATTGTAACAAATGCGCCGATATCGGGCAAAAATGCGCCGCGGCGGGGATTTTATTTTCCTTTTTATAAGAAACCTGTGTCCGGCCTGCGCAAAATTCAGGGCGTGATTTTGCTCTCCCGGTGGTTTATCTCACTTGACTTTTGTTAACTGTAAATATATAATGTATAATGCACAGATTTGTACATTACGGAGGTAATTATGGGTTACACAATAGGACAGAAACTTATTAAAAGCCATCTGCTCGAAGGCGAGATGATTCCGGGCACCGAAATCGGTCTGAGAATCGACCAGACGCTGACTCAGGACGCGACGGGCACAATGGCTTATCTTGAATTTGAGGCAATGGGTATTGAGAGAGTCAAAACAGAGCTCTCCGTTGCCTATATCGACCACAACACTCTTCAGACGGGCTTCGAAAACGCCGACGACCACAGATTCATTCAGTCGGTCGCCAAAAAGAGAGGCCTGCTTTATTCAAAACCCGGCAACGGCATCTGCCATCAGCTCCATCTTGAGAGATTCGGAAAGCCCGGCAAGACGCTTATCGGCTCGGATTCCCACACACCCACCGGCGGCGGAATCGGAATGCTCGCAATCGGCGCGGGCGGTCTCGACGTGGCCGTTGCAATGGGCGGAGGTACCTATTACACCACAATGCCCCGTATGACTCTCGTGAAGCTCAGCGGGAAGCTCTCCCCCTGGGTAAGTGCGAAGGATATTATCCTCGAAGTGCTCAGAATTATGAGCGTCAAGGGCGGAGTCGGCAAGATAATCGAATACGGCGGCGAGGGAGTCAAAACTCTCTCCGTCCCCGAAAGAGCTACAATTACCAATATGGGCGCGGAGCTCGGCGCCACCACATCGGTATTCCCCTCAGACGAAATCACAAAAGCGTTCCTCAAAGCGCAGGGCAGGGAAGAGGACTGGACCGAGCTTTCAAGCGACCCGGACGCCGAATATGACGAGGTTATCGAGATTGACCTCTCGGCTCTCGAGCCCGCGGCGGCGATGCCCCATATGCCCGACAGAGTCAAGAGCGTCAAAGAAATCGGAAAAATCAGAATCGATCAGGTCTGCATAGGCTCCTGCACGAATTCATCGCTGCTCGATATGCTCAAGGTCGCGGCGATTCTCAAGGGCAAAAAGGTTGCCCCGAATGTTTCGCTCACGATTTCCCCGGGCTCGATGCAGGTTCTCAATATGCTCTCGCTCAACGGAGCGCTCTCCGATATTCTCTCAGCCGGAGCAAGGCTGCTTGAATGCGCCTGCGGCCCCTGTATCGGAATGGGCCAGTCGCCCAATTCATCGGGTATTTCCCTGAGAACATTCAACAGAAACTTCGAGGGAAGGTCCGGCACGGCGGACGCCGGCATCTATCTTGTCAGCCCCGAAACAGCGGCGGCCTCCGCAATCACGGGCTTCCTCACCGACCCGAGAGAGCTCGGCGAAATGCCCGCAATCTCAATGCCCGACAGATTCATAATCAATGACAATATGATTGAAAAGCCCATAAACGAAAAAGACGCGGACTGCGTTGAAATCGTTTACGGCCCCAATATCAAGCCCTTCCCCTCGAGCGAGGAGCTCCCCGAGAGCATCGAGGCGCCCGCAATCCTCAAGGTCGGCGACAATATCACCACAGACCACATTATGCCCGCCGGCGCGAAGATACTGCCCTACCGCTCAAATATCCCCTATCTCTCAAACTTCTGCTTCAGACAGTGTGACGAGCAGTTTGCCGAGAAATGCAAGGCGGCGGGTAAGGGATTCATCATAGGCGGCGCGAATTACGGACAGGGCTCGTCAAGAGAGCACGCCGCGCTTGTTCCTCTCTATCTCGGCATCAAGGCCGTTATCACCAAATCGTTTGCGAGAATCCATATGGCAAACCTCATCAACGCGGGCATTATGCCCTTCACGTTTGCCGACCCCGCAGATTATGACAGAATCGACGCGGGCGATGTCCTCTCGCTTGACGGAATCCGCTCAAAGATCGAAAAATCGGAGCAGGTCACTCTCAGGAATATCACAAAGGGCGAGGAATACGCTCTGTGCTGCGATTATTCGGAGAGACAGAAGAATATGATTCTTGCCGGCGGCCTTCTCAACTATACAAAGAAAAACAGCAAATAAGGAGAAATATAAATGACAAACGAACAGCTTGAGAGCGCGGTAGAAAAATTCAAGGCGCTTGTTATCGAACAGAACGAAAGAAGTGAGAGAATCAAGCAGGAGGGAGACTTCCTCGATTATTCAAAGCTTGACAAGCTCACGATAGGCGTTTGCGGCGGCGACGGTATAGGCCCGATTATCACGGCCGAGAGCGCCAGAGTGCTCGCGTTCCTTCTCAAGGATGATGTTGAGAGCGGCAAAATCGAGTTTAAAACCATCGACGGTCTCACAATAGAGAACAGAGTCAAGGTTATGAAGGCCATCCCCGACGACGTTATGGAGGAGCTCAAAAAGTGCCCCGTCATACTCAAGGGCCCGACAACCACTCCCCAGGCGGGCGACCCCTGGCCGAATATCGAGAGCGCTAATGTCGCGATGCGCAAGGCGCTGGACCTCTTCGCGAATGTAAGACCCGTCAAGATTCCCGAGGAGGGCATCGACTGGACCTTCTTCCGCGAGAATACAGAGGGCGCCTACGCGGTCGGCTCAAAGGGCGTTAATATTACCGATGACCTCGCGATGGATTTCGTTGTTACCACAACCGAGGGCAGCGAGAGAATAGCGAAGCTCGCCTATGAATACGCCAGAAAGAACGGCAAGGACAGAGTTTCCATTATACAGAAGGCGAATATCATAAAAACGACCGACGGCAAATTCCTCAATCTCGCCAAGAATATCGGCAAGGATTACCCCGAAATCACGACCGACGAGTGGTATATTGACATCACCACCGCCAAGCTCATTGACCCCAAGCGCAGGAAGGATTTCAAGGTATTCGTTCTTCCGAATCTCTACGGCGACATCATCACCGACGAGGCCGCCGAATTCATGGGCGGCGTCGGCACGGCGGGCTCTGCAAACATCGGCAAGAAATACGCCATGTTTGAGGCGATTCACGGCTCGGCTCCCCGTATGATAAAAGAGGGCAGAGGTCAGTACGCCGACCCCGCGTCAATGCTCAGGGCTTCCGTAATGCTTCTTTCTCATATCGGAAAGCAGGCTGAGGCCGATAAGCTTGAGAGAGCGCTCGATATCTGCATGTATGAAGAGAAGAGAATTCATATCACCGGCAGAGAAGACGGCTGCACCTGCGAGGAATTCGGCAATTACGTAATGGAGACGCTCGCGAAACTTTGAACGGCCCCTGAAATCCGGCAGGATTCAAAGGAGGTTTTAAAATGAAAAAAATAATATCTTTACTTATCGCGGCGCTGCTGCTGATTTCTTCGGGTATCGCGGCATCCGCGGCGTCGATTCCGTCAAAATACAGCGCTGTTGACAAGGGGCTTGTGACTCCCGTCAAGACTCAGGGCAATTACGGCTCCTGCGCGGCATTCGCGGCCGTGAGCTGTATGGAATCGGATTATATAAAACAGGGCTACGGCACAAAGGATAACACCGATTTTTCGGAGGCCTATCTTTTCTGGTACGCCGTCAACTCCATCTGGAATGACGAAAAATCCGGCTATTACGGCGACGGAGTTCCGGTCGCGAATAATGTCTATATGCAGGGCGCGTCCGACATAGACCTGTTTTCCGCTCTCAAGACAGACAGCGGAATCGCCTGGGAATACGATTTCCCCTACAGCCCTTATGACGCTTCGAGAATGGGCGATTACACGGACTCTCAGAGATTCGCCTCCGGCTGCAATGTAAGGATTAAGGATATCGTTGAGCTCGACGTTTCCGACAGAGACGATGTCAAGAGCTGGATTCTCAAACACGGCTCGGCCGCAGTTTCATTCAACGGAACGAGATTTTACGAGGGCTCAAACGGCACCGTCGCGAGAAACAATCTCGCTCTCATAAACAATCACGAGGCGACCATAGTCGGCTGGGACGATGATTTCATCGCGCAGGGACTTTTCAGCTCATTTGTGATGAAGGAGAAGGGCGCCTGGCTCGTCAAAAACAGCTGGGGCGAGGAATGGGGCGACAACGGCTATTTCTGGCTTCCCTATTCGGACCCGACCGTTTCGACAATAATGGGCTTCACCGTTTCCGTCAATAACGAGTGCGCCGTCAAGTATTCATACAACGGATACGCCGCATACTTCTACGGCAAAGAGGTGCCAGTAAAAGGCGCGAATCTCTTTACCGCGGAGCAGAGCGGTGTGATATCGAAGGTTGCGTTTTATGTCTATGAGGATACCGATATAACCGTCGGCGTTTATTCGGATAACGGCGACGGCATCCCCGATACGGGCAAGCGCCTCACGGGCTTCAAGGGCCACTATGACGACGAGGGCTACTACACCGTTTCTCTTTCTTCCCCCGCAAAAATCTCAAAGGGGCAGAAGTTTTATGTTGTCGGCGAGTATTCAAATAACTGCCCGCTTGAGAATTCCGCCTTCACCTCCGCTGCTCCCGAGCAGTCATTCACGTTTATCGACGGCGAGTGGAACGATACGAGCGAAGACAGGATTGCGAACAATGTCGCTCTCGACGCCGTCATCACCGGAAAGCATTCATTCGGCCCCGTTCAGCACAAGGATGCCGACTGCAATACCGCCGGGTATGATATGAGAGTCTGCGAGCACTGCGGCAAGGTTGAGAGGACGGTTATAAGACCTCAGGGTCACATCTACGGCGAGTGGAAACAGGCCGGCGCCGGCAGAAGGGCGGATGTCACCGTATGGGAGAGAACCTGCTCCGTCTGCGGCGAGCGCGAGGTTCAGTACAGAACCGGAAACGGCAAGGTCATCAGCCTCTTTGAGGCCGAGGAGCTTATTAAGGAGAGCGACGTTTTTGCGGGCTTCCTTGATAACGCCGTCGCCTTCTTCTACACCTTCAGAAATCTCATAAACGATATTTTCAGGACGGGATTCTTCAGACTCCTGACTTTCTGAAAAATATAAAACAATAATAAAAACGGTTCGCGGAATCAGTTCCGTGAACCGTTTTTTGTATGCCGTTTAAGGCGCTGTCTGTCAGAATCAGTCGAGCTTTTCCTTCAGATAGTTGTCATAGAAATCCTTGACGCCGGCGTAGAAATCCTCAACCGTGCCGTCATTCTTCATAACATAGTCGGCCATCTGCTCGCTGATGCTTGTGTGGAAAATCTCTTCCTCATGAATGTCGTTCTCGCGGAGCTTCTCGACGCTTTTGCCGTCTCTCTCGCTTCCTCTCGCGAGCATTCTCTGATAGCGGACCTCGTCATCGCTTATAACAACGTCAACGAGCACGAATTTATCTCCGAATGCCTTCCTGAAAACCTCTATATCCGAGGGGGGACGGATTCCGGAAACAAGGAAATTCGGGCTGTCGGATTCCTTGATTTTTTTGACTATCATCTCGGGGAAGAAGGTCTGCCCGTTTTCGGACATATACTTCTTTGAGGTCGCGTGAAGATTGTCTCTCGTCAGCTCAAGGCCGTCGTTAGTTGCCAGCTCCCTGACTACGTCGCCTATTGAAATCATCGGGAAATCATAGGTTTTTGCCACATATTCAAGAAAGAAATCTTTTCCTGTTCCGTTTTTACCTACTGCTGCCAGTACCATTTGTAAACCTCCGTGGTCTGATTTATTTTATATTTCGGGGATTTCAATCGCAATCTCTCTGCCGAGCTCGGCGGAGCGCGAAATACCATCGATAATCGCCTGATTGTAGAGAATCTCGCTGCTCGGTACGGGTGCCGCTCCGCCCTCCTTGACGGCGTCAACGAACGAACGGATTTTGATATCGAAGCAGTCTGCGTCATTCTCTTTTTCGGGGATGATTGTTTCAACCTGCTCGCCGGCTATCTCGCGGTAAATCACGAGCGGGCCGCCGATTGAGCCGTTCCAGCACTCTGTCGAGGGAACTCTGACGGATGCCTTCGTGCCCATAATGATAGTGTCGCCCGGAGTGTCGAGATTCATTGCCCAGGCAATTCTGAAGTCGAGGATGATGTCGCCCTCAAGGCGGATAAAGCCGGCCGCGAAATCGTCAACGCCGAATTTGTCGTGATGCTTGAAGTCGGGTGACTTTCCGAAGAAATCGGATTTGTAGCCCGTTACGGTGAGGGGCTTGGGATAACCGATTGAGTTGAGGACCATATCGAGCGAGTAGCAGCCGATGTCACCGAGAGCGCCGATTCCCGCGGTCTCTTTCTCAATGAAGGAGGTGCCGAAGGGAGTGGGGATGCCTCTTCTCCTGCCGCCGCCGGTCTGGATATAATAAATCTTACCGAGCTCGCCGGACTGAACGATTCTCTTGAGCATCTTCATATTCTCATCGAATCTCGGCTGGAAACCGATTGAGAGCACGGCGTCGCTCGCCTTATCAGCTCTGCAGATCTCAACCGCTTCATCGAGAGTGACGCACATCGGCTTCTCAAGAAGGACGCTGACGCCGTGATTGAGCGCGTAAATCGTACACTCCGCGTGAGTCGCGTTGTATGTGCACACGCTTACGGCATCGCACATACCCGAATCGATGAGCTCCTTGTGGCTCGGGAAAAAGCTGATGTTTTTGCCTACATCGTATCTCTCGCAGAAGGCCTCAGCTTTTCCGGGGATGAGGTCGGCAAGAGCGACTATCTCAACGTCGGGGCATTTTTTGTAGGCTTTTACGTGAGCCTCGGCAATCCAGCCGGTGCCGATGATGCCTACCTTAACCTTCTTTGAAAGGTCTCTCTCTTTGACTGAGTGGTCTTTTTTGAAAGCGTCAAGAATGGATTCTGCCATATTTATATCCTCCCATTAATAATTCTGAGTTCTGAGGTATTCTCTGCTGAGTTTTACAGATTCGAGCTCCGTCGCTCCTTTTGCGGGGTTATCCTGCTCCACCACAACCCACTGAGCTCCTGCCTTTTCGCAGGCGGAAAGAATCGCGGGCATATCCTGAGAGCCGTAGCCGACAGGCATGAAGCTGAAGGCGTCTTCATCCTCCTCCTCGCCGCTGTCGTCGATACCGATAAGCTGATAGAGCTTGCCGCCCGCCTTGCCCTTCATAACAAAATCCTTGAGATGGACTACGGGGGACCTGCCCGAATATTTGATTATGTATTCAGCGGGGTCTTCGCCGCCGACATTGACCCAGCAGGTGTCGAGCTCGGTCTTGAGAAGGTCGGGGCCGATTGACGAGTAGAGAATGTCGAGAGCGTACTCGCCGTCTATCTTTATGAATTCAAAATCGTGATTATGATAAAGGAGCTGAATTCCCGCTTCCTTTGCCGCCGCGCCGATTTTGCGGATGCCTTCTATTGTCGCGGCAAAGCCGTCTGTACCGGGTCTGCATTCCTCTGTGAGATAGGGCACGGCAACATATTTGCAACCGATTTCGGCGTAATCCGCGAGCACCTTTGCGGGGTCCGCGAGCATATCGTAATAGGGGACGTGCGCCGAAATGGGAACGATTCCCGTCTCTTTGCAGAATTCTTTTATCCTGCGGGGTTCCCGGCCGAACAGACCGGCGAATTCAACGCCGTCATATCCGAATTCTTTCATTTTTGCTATGGTGCCGTAAAAATCACGCTCCATCTCGTTGCGAACGGAATAGAGCTGAACGGCTACGGGCAGTTTCATAAAAATCACCTCACGCTTATTCGGGGATTTTTCCCTGTATAATTATACTATCACAACAGAAAATAATATACAAGATAAAAATCTCTCCGAAACGAATTTTACACTTTAATTTTTCCGCGCGCGGGTGTATAATGAAATCATCAAAACAGGCGGAGGCGTTTATGGGAAGAGCTTCATCAAAAGAAAACAAAAATATTTATCAGATCAGCCGCGAGGAGCAGCATCTCACCCGCGCTCAGGCTTCCGAAAAGCTTGAGTGGATTTCCGCGTCGCGTATTGAAAAAATCGAGAGCGACAGAAGCCCGGTGACGCCCGAAGAGGTGCTCGCCATGTCGGAGGTTTACAACAAGAGGGAACTCTGCAATCATTTCTGCTCAACGGAGTGCCCCATCGGCAAAAAGTATGTTCCCCAAATCAGCAAAAAATCGCTCTCGGAGATTACGCTCGAGCTTCTCAATCTCATAAACAAGCTTGAGAGCGAGAAGGACAGGCTTATCGAGATTACCTCAGACGGCGTCATTCACGATGACGAGATAAAGGATTTCGTCACCATCAACAGCCAGCTAAAGCATATCTCGATGAATGTCGAATCCCTCAAGCTCTGGTTTGAGGATACAATCGCCTCGGGAAATGTCAACAGGGAGATTCTCGCCTCTGTTATCGAGGAGCTCGGCGAGAAGCTCTGATAAACCGCGTAAGGAGAGAATGAAATGGATAACCGTAACATTGTGCTTATCGGAATGCCCGGGTGCGGAAAAAGCACCTGCGGAGTTTTGCTCTCCAAGCTTGCCTGCAAGGATTTTGTAGATACCGACCTGATTATACAGCAGCGGGAGGGCAGACGCCTTCAGCAGATTATAAATGAAAACGGGCCTGAGTTTTTCGCCTCGCTCGAGGATCGCATTGTGTCCTCGCTCGGATTTGAAAACACCGTCATAGCGACCGGCGGTAGCGTCGCCTGCCACGAAAACGCGATGAAGAATCTCGCGCGCAATTCCGTCATTGTCTATATGAAAATAAGCTATGAGGTGATGAGCGCGAGAATCACCAACAAGGATTCGCGCGGAATCCTCCTGCGCGAGGGCGAGAGCCTGCGCGATATGTATGACTTCCGCTGCCCGCTCTATGAAAAATACGCAGAGATAACGGTTGACTGCGGAGAGGGCACGCTCGAAGAAAACGTTGATAAAATCCTTAAAGAATACAAGAAAATGGTTGAATAATAATACAGAGTAAAAAACCGCCGTGCGGAATTTCCGCACGGCGGCCGTTTTTATATTATCAGAGAATCGCGCCCGCGAGCATGGCGGTGAATAATCCCCTGAGGAAGGGAGTGAGATCGAATCCGCCCGGGACGGCTACCATACTGTCGGGAACATTGAAAGAGATGCTCTCAAAGTATGTGTTCTGGACCGAATTGGTTCTCGCGTCCGTAACGTTGAGGAGCTTGAGATCGTCGCCGATATAGCAGAATTTGCTGGTGACCTGGGCTCTGTCGTTGTATTCCTCAACATAATAGTTGACGCCGTTGATTGTTTCGTAGTAGCTTCTTACATAATTGAGCACGGCGAATGTTACGCCCGAGGCTCTTTCGATAAGCTTCCAGACATCAACCGAGGTAAGGCCGAGGCCGTTAACCTGAACATAAAAGAAGGGGAGAATCGGCAGATAGGCGTAGGCGGTGTTGTCTCTGACGACCACTCTCGCCTTGAGGAAGCCCGTGCTGTAGTCGTAGGCTATGGCGTTGCCTTTTATGGCGACCGTGTCTGTCGAGGAGCCGAGAGCCGTGTTGCCGGCCGTGAATGTGACGCATACCTCTTTGGTGGTGTTGATTCTGTCAATAAGAGACTGTGTCTTTGTGTAGGCGGCGGAGGAGCTCACGCCGAATGCGGAAAGCATCGAGAGCGCCATTGCGAGGCATACGATAACGGAAATAATCTTTTTTGTATTCTGCATTTTGACCATCCTTTCGTTTCTTTATTCCGCGGATATAATATCACATCCGGCCCGTAAATACAATAACAAAGAAAAAATAATCTTAAAAATAAGAAAAATCGCGCCCGAATATATTTTATCAATTGACTATTTGTTCTATTTGTAGTAAAATAACTTAATGGAAAACAATTTTTTTATGCAATTTTCAGGAGGACACGGCATTGAAAAGAGCAGTTTCCTTTTTATCGGCGATAATAATGTTATTTGCGTTCGCCTCCTGCGGGCAGCAGGAAATCAGCCCCGAAACGTATCTCGGTGAGGGGACAAAAATCCGCTTTCGCATGCTCGTTGACGCGAATCAGAAGCTTTATAACGATGTCTTTGTGCTCGACAGGCTTGAATGTGACGAGAGCAAGGCGTTTGAAAAAGACGGAGAAAGATGGGCTCCCGTTACGGATAAATCCTACAGCTCATATAAGATGCTCGAGGACCATATTAAAGAAGTCTATACGGAGGAATGCGCCGCGAAGCTTCTTGAGGACTATGATTTTTACCGCGAGATTGACGGCGTATTCTGCCTAAGGCTCACGGAAACTCCCGGGGGCGGAAAAAAATGGGCGAGAGACAACACCGCCGAGCCCCGGATAACCGAAAACAAAGACGGCTCATACACGGCGGTTTACAGACTTGTCTGCGAAAACAAGAGCATGAAGGAAAAATTCACCTTCGTCAGGACAGACAGCGGCTTCAGACTTGACGAGCTCAGGGCGGCCGATTAAAAGAGAGGAGAGAGTTAGATGGATAAACTCAGGACCGGAT
>CACZTQ010000239.1 GCA_902784155.1 Oscillospiraceae bacterium | reverse complement strand
CCAGGCGTGATTGGAAGTGCCTTCCTCTTTTATCCAGTTTTCCCAAAGGGTTGAATAATCCTCTTTAATCATTTTGCCGTATCTATTGAGCATTCTCTTTGCAGCTGAGTCATATCTCTCCATAACGCAGAGAGCTTCGAGCACATAATATTCCATATAGGGGCTCGAATTCTCTGTCTTTTGGAGAACACGGGCAATTATATCGTAGTTATCTTTTTCGGCAAGGCCGGAAATTACCGCGAGAGCATTGGCCCTGTCATCGGCAAAGAGTACGCTGCCGCTCTTATATCCCTTCGAAGTCCACAGCGAATCATAGCCTGATTTTATCCTGCTCATTTTTTCGGATATGACGGCGTCATCCTTTCCGAGCACTGCGGCTATCTTCTTTAAACTTGAAAGCGCGTAATAATACCAGGCGTTTTCGATGGCGGGAGTATCGGCGAAGCTGCCCCAATCAAGCCAGTCCCAGGAGCCGGGACGGTGCTCTACGAGATTGTCGCCGCCGATACTCCAGAGATTAACATAATCCAGAGCCGCGTTATAGACGGATTCGAGAAACTCCCTGTCTCCCGTGTACATATAATAGGTCCAGAAGCCGCAGATTCCGGCGAGCTGCTGTACGGGAAGCTCAAAGAAACTGTCGGTAGCTGGCACAACCGTCTGCAGGACTTTTGTCTCGCTGTCTATATGGCCGAGCATAGAGGCAACGCCCTTCTGATAAAGAAGACAGGCATCGGAATCAAGGCAGTAAAAAGTCATTGCCATCTCGTTGGTAACGTCGCCCCACCACTGAGCTCTTTCTCTGTCGGGGCAATCCATATAATTATCGCGCATTGTGACATAGAGAGTGCGAAGCGATTTCTGCCAGAGGGTATTCAGTTTTTCATCCCCGCATTCAAAGAGTCCCGAAAATTCGGTATTATACCCCGTCTCTCTGTATTTAAGTTCAATTATTTCAACGCCCGCCGGGATTTCATAAGAAATATGCTCGCCGTTAAACCAGCCGAGCGCTTCAAATTCCTGCTCGCCGTCTTTTGTGATATAAGTGTCGCTGACAGCGCCGAGCCAGGTATTCTCAGTAAAGATTCTGATTTTTTTACCGGATGCGGATTTAATTCTGAGATAAGGGGTGCACTGAGCGTTATAAGGTATATCAAGGGTTATAAGCTTTTGGCTTTTAAAGGTTATTCCTTCATAATCGGCTGAATTATCATAACTCTTAAGGCCGTAATCTTTAAGCATCGGAACTAAGCGCGGGTAAAGAGTCCCCCAGGGCTCGCATCCGCCTGAGCCGTATTCACAGGCGTTATCCCACGCGCTGTCATCAAATTCATCCGAAAGCCAGTCGCCGACTTCTTTGTTAGCGTCATAATAAATATTTGATTCGGGAAGTCTGTAATTCGGCTGATTGATACCGTTGTCTTTTTGATAAGCGGTATTGCGGGAGACCTTCCAGCTGCTGTCGGATTTTATATCTCCCGCCTCAAAGATAAAGCCCGCTTTGCCGCTGTCGGTATTTGAAAAGCTTGTATCCTTGCCCCAGTACCATACGAGCGCGCAAATCAGGTTTTTACCGCGATTCAGATAAGGAGTTATATCAACCGAATCATAATAAGAGCCGTCGGGCATGGGACCTCTCTTGAGGCTGCCTTCAAAAACGACATTTTCTCCGTTGATATAGAGCCAGTATTTGGAATCGGCGGAAATATAAGCAATCAAACTGCCGGGCAAAGAAGAAAATTCGGCGCTCTTTCTCAGGCACATCCATACGTTTTCTTCGCTGCCGTCGGATGAATCCCAGATATATTGGGCGGTCCAGTCGGTTTTGGGCGTTAAATCGATACGGGTATAGGGTTTTGTCTCTTCCGGTATGGTATATTCGTTTTTGAACAAAGGTTCCATTTTAAAAACTCCCGCAAATAAACTTGTAAAAAAAGTTATTACCGCCATAAAGAAGGATATTATCCTGTTCAACCCATCACCCCCGTCAAACGGTTAAACGCCGGAAACAAAACCGGCAATATCGTCAATAACACGGGCGCCTATATGGCGCTCGGTGCCGTATTCTTTTGAGGCTTTAAGAACACTTGTATATAAAGCTTCTGTGAAGCAGTGATTAAGGCCGGGATAAAGCTTGAAAACGGTGTTATCTCTACCGGAGAGCAATTCCGTGAATTTTTTATAATCATCATCCGCAAGAACCTGGAAATCCTTTTCTCCCTGCATAATCAATACCGGTTTATCGCTTTCGAGAAGATACTCGGCCGCGGTCTTTTTGCCCATCTCTTTGAAGTAATACAGCGTCAGACCGCCTGCGAATTTCTTTCTTTTGGCTTCATCATCGTTCATTTCATAAAGTCCGTCAAACTTCTTTGCAAAGATTTTATATTCGAGAGAAACTATCATTTTAAGAAGCGGATTCCCATCACCGGAGCGCCTGAGCTGATTGACGACAACTTCTTCAAGCCGGTAGGGAGTTCCCGCCATAAGAATCAGCCCTTTGACGCCGGCTCCCTCGGCATCGATTCTCGGGGCAAGCATAGCGCCCATACTGTGACCGAGAATAAAAATGCGGGAGGAGTCTATACCGGGCGTGTTCTTTAATATCTCAACAGCCGCGAGGGCGTCATCGATTGTTTCCTCTTTAACGGTCGTAAGCTGCGACTTCATCTTTTTGGCGTAAACAAAGGTGCGCTTGTCATATCGCAGGGAAGCTACGCCCCGCGCGGCAAGTCCTTCGGCGATATCCTTAAAAGGAGTGAGCTTCATTACTTTTTCATCCATATTGCTCGGCCCTGAGCCGTGAACAAGAACAACGGCAGGCACGGGAGAGCCGGTATCGTCGGGAAGAGTAAGCACGCCGTCAAGAGGAAAAGCCGTGTTTTCTCCGATAACAGTTTTAACGGTTTTCATAATAACTCACCTTTTTATTGCTGTTGCAGAATTCTGAATACAATTTAACTCCGGAATCAGAGGGCGTCCTTCGGACAGTTTCTGACGCATTCCATACAGAGAATGCATTCTGTCGCGTTAATTCTCTTTCTCGAATTATCTGTCACACCAACGCCCATAGGGCAGACCTTTTTACACTTGCCGCAGGAAACGCACTTCTCTTTATCGCACTTGATACGAATCAGCGAAAACCTGCTCATGGGTTTAAGAAACACCGTGACGGGGCAGATATATTTGCAGAAGGCGCGGTTGTCTTTGAAAATAAACGCGAGAGCGATGCCGAGAATATAATAGATAATATTTCCCGCTATAAAGGCAGGGAACATTATGCTCCCTGTCTTGTCGCCTGCAGCGAGAAACAGCCCTGAGACAAAGATAAGTGACAGAGCAAAGGAGATGTATCTTATCCACCCTATTTTCTTTCGCGGACCGGACGGCGTTTTATACGGCAGGAAATCGAGCACCATAGCCGTCCAGCAGGCATAGCCGCACCAACCGCGTCCGAAAATAAGCGGGCCGAAAATCTTGGCAACGGCGTAATGAATCACAGCGGCTTCAAAAGATCCTATAAATAAATAATACCAGAAGCCTTCAATCTGCATATTCTCTCTGCGGATTATTCCGAGATAAACGAGCATATATAAACCAACAAGAAGCTGAACAATCCGCCTTGCGTGTTTATAATTACTCATAAGAAGAAATATCCCGAGAGACAGCGAAACGCCGATATATGAGAAATTGAAAAGATAAAATATATTGTCTTTAGTAAGCCACAGAGTAACGGCGACTGATTCAAAAATCAAAAGAAACAGCAGCGGAAATAGAATTTTTTTAAATCTGTTTTTATTCATAAAGAAAAACTTTCGCTGTAATTATCAAAATGGAATTCTTCTTATTCTACAGTGATATCGGCTGTGATTGCCTCACCCTGCTGAAGCCAGACATTTAGAGGAATAACCTTAACTGTATAATCTCCCGCCTGAGGAGAATCTATTACGCAGTTTAAGGAATCGGGCATCGGCTCAAAATAATAGCCGGAGTAAATCTCTTTTTCGGCTGCCGGTTTCTTTGAGCCCGACTTATCAAAAAGCTGAATACGGTAGCCGTAAACGCAGATATCGTCCTTCGCCTGATCAAATGAAATGCTGAGCTTGCCGTCTTCGGTTTTATCAGCCGTTACCGTAGCGTCCTTTTCGAAATAAGGTACTGTCGCTGTCTTTTTGCGCGAGGCGGTATAGGCATAGTTTGAAGTATCGAATACATCGTCTATCTGCCATACAAGCTTCTTCGCCGGATCGTCGGTATTCGAGGGAGTATTCATGAATTCTTCTGTCAGGATATTAT
Organism: Oscillospiraceae bacterium; assembly: GCA_902784155.1. Classification (GTDB taxonomy): domain Bacteria; phylum Bacillota; class Clostridia; order Oscillospirales; family Acutalibacteraceae; genus CAG-177. Next base: position 442 of record CACZTQ010000239.1, on the reverse strand, counting down.
AGGGCTGAATTCTGACTCTGTTCTGAGCGTCAACCTCAACGATGAGATACTGCGCGGCGTTTCTGCTGCCCTCGGGCACCGTGTTGTCGCCAATGTCTCTCTCCATCTCAAAATAATTCAGAGTGCCCGTTCCGAGCTGCGTATAGCTGTTCTGCCAGATTTCAAGAGGATTGTTGACCGGCCCGTGTGAATGACCGGAGAAGTTTATAACCTGAGGATATTTTGAATAAACAAGATGAAGAGGAATCGACATCTGAGTGTACCAGCTGCGGGATACATAAACGGTGTTCCAGATATGGCCGTGCTGCATAGTGAAAATGGGCTTATCGGGAGCGTCCTTCTCCGCCTTTCTCAGCTCGTTTGACAACCAGAAAAGCTGATCGGGAGTGTGCCAGGTGTCGGTGGGATTCGGTGACATTCCGATAATATGAAATCCCTTGAT
>CACZTQ010000238.1 GCA_902784155.1 Oscillospiraceae bacterium | reverse complement strand
TGACCTGAATAATTTCTTCCTTAAAATCACGAAATTCATAAGTGATATTTTTGAAAAAATCTTTAAGGGTAATGACTACTGGCTGTTTTTCATTCCTTTGATTTAACTTTTTGAGGAGGCGTAACAATGTCCGAAATTCAAAAGCGCAGTATGCCCAAAGCTTATGCGGTCTTATGGATAATAATCACCGCCGCTTACGGAATCTGGATGGCGGTGTTTATGAGAAACACGGTCCTCGTAAGCTATGAAACAGAGGCTCAGCGTACGGTTGACGGATATCTTCAGCCCGATATCACGGGAATGATCGGCCGCCATTGGCTGTTTCCGGTATGGACCGTCGTTTCCTGCATAGCGCTCATTCTTTTTATTGTTTATATCAAAAAGGTTCTTTACGCAGAAGCTCAGAGTAAGCTTTCCGCGGCAGTCTGCCTTGTATTGCTCATCGCCGGCTGTATTTATATCAACTGGTACGGCCTGCTCGATGTTACAAAAAACGACGGCACTCCCGCGCAGTTCATCGATAAGGTGACATATATCACGGCGAGCATGACCGGCCTCGAATATCCCTGGCTTTTCAGGGGATGGGGACTGCTGGCATCCGCTTCGATATTCATCAATACGATGTACTGCTACCGCAGATATGACTATAACAACCGTCTCGGCGTCATTCTCGGCTCAATAGGTTCGGCCGCGATATTTATTACCGTCAACTGCCCCTCATACGGTGAGACGAAGGATTTCTCCGTTCCGCGCTGCCTCGGCCACTGGGCGGGAGCCGCTCTCTTTGCCGTCTGCTGCGCCGCTCCGCTTGTTATATTCCTCATTTCAAAAGCGAAGGCGGAGAAGGGGAGATACCTCGGCGGTCTTATAGCGTTCTGCATAGTCTTGCTCGCTCTCGGCGCTTTCATTGTTCTCGGATACAAGAGCGCAATCATCGAGAATATTCCGATGACAGCCGCGTATATACTGCTGTTTATGCTTAACTTCACCGGATTTTTCAAAAAGAAAGACTGATTTATGGGCCCTGTTGTAAAAAAACAGGGCCTTGTTTTGTGCAAAAAGTAGATTTATGTATATAATTGTACTCGGGTGCAAAAAACACTTTACTTTTATTTTTTGATTTGATATAATCGGTTCATAAAATGAAAGGAATTGTTTTTATATAGATGGAAGCCACCCGCAGATCCAGAAAAAGAGAAGCAACTCATAAGGCGCTCAAACACAGCGCCAAGATGCAATTCGAAAAATACGGAATCGAAAACGTTACCATAGAAGAAATCTCGGAAGGCGCCGATGTTTCCCGCTCGACTTTCTTTACACACTTTGATTCTCTTGACGATTTACTCTCTCAGATAGCCAACGAAGAGATTGACGATATAATCGGAGCGGCCTATTCCGACGGCAAGACAGACCTCGATTCTCTCTTTACCCAGCTGACGGAAGATACATATAAATATCCTTATCTTATGTGTCAGCTGCTTATGAAGAGCATCACCTCCGAAGGAGACAGCTCGGTCGCAACGGTTATTTCCCTGATGAGCAGGGAGCTCGAGTCTCAGGGGCTCGGAGAATCTTTTAACGAATTCTCTCCCAAGGATATCTCTTCTTTCATAATGGGAGCGTTTTTCGGCCTGATTTTTCAGAAGTTTGCCTCTAAAGAGGAATTCAATGATGCCGATGAAATCAACGGCAAAATCCTTAAACTGATTGAGATTTTTAAAAATAAATAATTATATATGGAGGATTTAAAATGAGTAACGGTTACGCAATCGAAAACTGGTCACCCGCACAGCCTATTTACAACAAACTTCATTATCTTACTTCTCAGCCTATTTACTGTGTTGATGATGAAGAGCTCAAGAAGGACCTTGAGTATTTTGAAACAAAGTGTGCTAAGTCAAAGGCAATCACCACCGAGGCCAAGAATTATATTCCCGGCGGCGTTCAGCACAACCTTGCTTTCAACTATCCGTTCCCCATCTGCATCACAAAGGCCGACGGCGCATATCTCTATGACCTTGACGGAAACAAATATTTTGACTTCCTTCAGGCAGGCGGCCCCACAATTCTCGGCAGCAACTACGCTCCCGTTCGTGAGAAGGCCATCCAGCTTATCAACGAATGCGGCCCCGTAACAGGTCTTTTCCACGAGGCAGAGCTTCTTCTTGCAAAAGAAATCAATA
>CACZTQ010000237.1 GCA_902784155.1 Oscillospiraceae bacterium | reverse complement strand
GGGCAGAGGCAGGGCCACAAAGAGCAGCAGCCCCCACTGCTTGTATTTTATAACATTTTTACCCTTTTTGAGGGAGCGCTTCTCGAGCCTGTCAACAACCCTGCCGAGCCTCTCGCTCCTTCTCAGAAGCGCGAAAATTCTGCGGATGAAAAGCAGGATGAAGGGTATCGGGATAATGTTGCCGGCGTAGCAGATGAAGAAGGCCTTCGTCAGCTCCACTCCCAGGAGCTTCGCCGCTATCATTCCGCCCCTGAGCTCCAGGATCGGAAAGAGAGAAATTATAAAAATTATAAGCTCACGGGGAACCTTTCCCTGAAACATTTCAACGAGGGACCCCGTAATGTTTTCTATCAATCCGGTCACCGGCTTTCCGCTTGTTATTGCAGATATCTGTCAAGCTAAAATGCGTTCTCGATATAGTTCAGCTTTGTGAGGGCGAAGTCTTTGCCGAGCCAGACCTCGCAGACATCAAATCTGGTGTTGTTTCTGAGTTTGGAGTATGAGATGAAGCTCTCCGCCGCGAGGCGGATTTTTTCCTGCTTTTCGGAGTCAACCGCTTCCATCGGGCGCGATGAGGTCTGCTCGTCCCTGGTCTTGACCTCCACGAAGCAGAGGGTGTCTCCCTTCATCGCCACGATGTCAATCTCTCCGAATCTGCAGGAGTAGCCCGAGGTTATGATTCTGTATCCTCTGTCTCTGAGGTATCTCGCGGTACAGAGCTCTCCCCATACGCCGGATTTATTCTTAATCATAATCAGTTATGCTCACTCAGGTTTTTGAGAAACGACAGTCTGTGATAATCCGAAATGCCGTATTTCTTTATCATCTCATAATGCAGAGCCGTGCCGTAGCCCTTATGCTTTGCGAACTGATACTCCGGCATCTCCCTGTCGAGCTCATACATATATCTGTCACGGCTGACCTTCGCGATAATCGATGCGGCGGCTATTGACGGGCATTTCGCGTCTCCCTTGATGACTGTCTCGCCGGGGATTGAGAGCGGGGGCATACGGTTGCCGTCAACCAGCGCGTAATCCGCCGGAATCCGAAGCCCCTCGACCGCCCTTTTCATCGCGAGATATGTTGCCTGAAGAATGTTTATTTCGTCTATTTCGCGCGCTGTCGCGATGCCTACGGAGAAAGCCTGCGCCTTTTCCTTAATTATATCAAAGAGAGCCTCTCTCTTTTTTTCGCTGAGTTTTTTTGAATCGTTGAGCCCCTCTATCACGAGCCCCTGCGGCAGGATAACCGCGGCGGCGTAAACGGGCCCCGCAAGCGGACCTCTGCCCGCCTCGTCGATTCCGCAGACGGAAACAAAGCCCTTCTCTCTTGCGGAAGTCTCAAAACCGTAATCCATAATCACCTCAGAAATTCGCTGCTGATTCTTTCGGCGAGCAGCTTTTTAAGATACTTAACGCTGAAGCCCGGAGTCCTCTTCCTGTCAACCCCGTGAACATCCGCGAGCTCGTCCGTATAATCCGACAGTTTATAGAGGCGCACCTTCGAGGTGCCTATGCCGTAATGCGTGACAACGCCCGAGAGAGAAACATTCTCAAGCGTGACCTCGCCCGAGCGGGTATTCCTGACAATCTCGAATCTGAGCATACCGCCGAGAAGAAGCTCGCCCTTCTCCTGCGAAGAGAAGAAATTGCCGAGCGAGTAGGCGACAAGAGTCCTGCTCCCGTCCGTGTTTGAGATATACTCGATTTCCTGAAGCTCGTGCGGATTTGTTCCTATCACCGCGTCCGCGCCCCAGTCGCCGAGTTTTTTGGCGAGAGTGCGCTGCGCCTGTGTGACCTCGCTGCCGTATTCGTTGCCCCAGTGAGGGAGCGCTATCACAAAATCCGCCTGCTGCTTTGCCGAGGTCACCGCATCGTAAATCATATCCTCATACTGCGAAATCATCAGAAAAGCTTCCGAATCCTCCGGCAGCGATTTATCATTATCGGGGTCCGTAAAAGCCACGAAGCCGATTTTTATCCCGTTGACCCTGCGGAAGACGGGCTCTCCCGCCTGCCCTTTGTCGGCAACGGCGCCGAGCACGCCGAGGTGCTTTTCGTTTTTAAGAAGGTTTATCGTGTTGACAAGCCCCTGCTCGCCGTAATCTAGAGCGTGGTTTGTCGCAAGATTCACATAGTCAAAGCCAGTCTTGATGAAGGCGTCCGCTATCTCTGCGGGCGCGTTGTAGAGCGGATAGGTGCCCGACACGGAGTGCTCCGATGAAATCACCGACTCCTGCGTGATGAGAGCAAGATCGGCGCTCTCAATATCGTCGGCGACATTCTCATAGACCGCCGTGAAATCGTAGCCGCCCGTGTTGCTTCTCGCCGCCGCCTGGCTGAGTATCTGCTCGCTTATCATATTGTTGCCCACCGCAACAATCGACGCGCGTGAAAACAGCTCCTCGCCCGTGCCGCCGTCTTCGGGTTTTGAGTCTCTCGTAAAAAACAGAACCCCGAGACAGACAACGTCAAGAAACAGTATCGCCGCGAGTATTACCGACATTATTCTGCGCATCGAAGTTCACTTCCGTTCTCCGGCCTTGGCCGTTATTTATCAAGCGTGATTTTGCCGAGCCTGCCGTCTCTGAATTCATCGAGGAGCATCACGGCGCATCTTTCGGTGTCGTATTCCCCGCCTCTGAGGAGCATTCCCCTTTTGCGGGCAATAAGCTCAAGTATCTCATAGGGCTCCATATCCTCAAAGCCCTCTATCTTGTATCTTTCCGTAAGGTTATCGGGGTAGCTGTCGCGCATCAGGGCGAGCAGTCTCACCGCGATTTCCTGTATATCGAGGATTTCATCCTTGACCGAGCCGATGAAGGCAAGTTTGAAGCCGACCTCGGGGTCCTCGAATTTCGGCCACAGCACGCCGGGCGTGTCGAGCAGCTCTATCCCCTGCCCGATTGTGAACCACTGATTGCCTCTCGTGACACCGGGCTTGTCCGCGACCTTGGCGCGGTTTTTGCCCGCCATCCTGTTGATGAAGGAAGATTTGCCCGTGTTGGGGATTCCAACCACCATAACGCGCAGGGCTCTGCCGCCCATACCCTTGGCGGTATTCGCCTCAATCTTTTCTCTGAGCACTTCCCTGACGGCGCTGCCGAATTTTTCGAGACCTTTGCCCGACCTGCAGTCAACGGGGAGGGCCTTGATTCCTCTCTGCCCGAATTCCTTTATCCTGCGGGCGGTCGCTTCGTCATCGGCGAGGTCGCATTTGTTGAAGAGAATAATCCTCGGCTTGCTGCCGACAATCCCGTCAATCTCGGGGTTTCTGCTGCTCTCGGGAAGCCTCGCGTCGATTATCTCGCACACGGCATCCACAAGCGGCAGGCTCTCTTTTATAAGCCGCCTGGTTTTTGCCATATGGCCGGGGAACCATTGAACCGTCATATTTTCATTCATAAATCAACCTATTTTGAACCGGCCGGGAGGAGATATTCTGAAGAGCGCCTTGCCCATTATGTAATCCTCCCTGATGAGGCCGACCCTGTAATCGCGGCTGTCTGTGGAGGCGTTTCTGTTGTCGCCCATAACAAACACGTAATCCTCGGGGACGGTCAGGGGCTCGAATGACTCTCTGTCGTGAGTGAGCTCGTTTACATAGGGCTCATCGAGAGCCACGCCGTCAACATAGACGATGCCTTCGGTGAAATCGATATCGACGCTCTGACCCTCTGTGGCTATTACCCTCTTGACGAGAGTGGATTCTATATAGCTGAATGCCGAGGGCTGGCAGGTGACCACTATGTCGCCCGTCTTCGGCTCGATAACAAACGCCGAGAGAATTATACGGTCCTTGTCGTGGAGCGTCGGGTACATTGAGGAGCCCTCGACTCCGACGGTCCTGAAAAGGAAGATGAACGCGAGACCGACAATTATCGTCGCGAGAGAAACTATCGACGCGATGTCAAAGAAAAACGAGAAGGGGGATTTCTTTTCTTTCTCATCCTGCGCGTCGGCCTGCTCGCTGTTTATCTCTTTCGCGGCCTCAACCATCTCTTCGAGAGACTCTTTCGCTTCTTCGGTTGCTTCGGCGGTTTCTTCCGCAGCTTCTTCGGCTGTCTCCGCTGCTTCTTCGGCAGTTTCTTTAACTGTCTCTTCCGCTGCTTCCGCAGTTTCCTCTGCGGCTTCTTCCGCCGCCGCGGAAGTCTCTTCTTTTATCTCTTCCGTCTCTTCGATTATTCCGTCTTTTTCGATATTATCCATCTCAGAATCCTCCGTTCTTTAAGAATCCCGTGTCTTTGTAAAACCTGAAAAACGCTTTTCCGAGCACGAATTTTTCATCAATCAGCCCGACCTTGTCGGAGCGGCTGTCAAGCGAATTGTTCCTGTTGTCGCCCATAACGAAAATATAGCCCTCGGGTATTGTCATGGGCAGCTTTGCGTTATATTCCAGATGGGTTTTCTCCGCTATATACGGCTCATCCTGAATCTCGCCGTTAATATAAACCGCGCCGCTGTCAAAGTCTATGTCAAGCGTATCTCCCGGCAGGGCAATCACTCTCTTGATGATGGGAATATTCCTCTCCCACGGCTTTGTCACGACCACTATGTCGCCGTGACGGTATCCGTTGGTGATGCTCGTTATCGCCAGCCAGTCGCCGTCCTCGAGAGTCGGGACCATCGAGGTCCCGCTCACGCCGACCACCCTGAAGGCAAAGACGAATATCAGAAAAACAACGATAATCGAGGTCTTCAGGGAATCCGCCAGGTCAAAGACCGGCAGGAGCTTTCTGACCGGTTTTTTGGGAAACACGACATAATAAACATCAATCTGTCTCTGTTTCATTTCCGCTCAATCCGTATCTTAAAATATATGTCAAGCCGTTCACGGCCCTGTGCTTTAAACAAGAAAGGTGCAACACAAAAAAATGCTGCACCCTCGCCTGTTTTGTTATCTGATCTGTTCCTTGACCTTTGCTGCCTTACCGACTCTGTCACGAAGATAATAGAGCTTGCTTCTGCGGACACGGCCGTGTCTGACGACCTGAACGCCGGCAACATTGGGGGAATGAACGGGGAAAACTCTTTCGACACCTACGCCGTAGGAAACGCGGCGGACGGTGAAAGTCTCCGAAACGCCGGAGCCTTTGCGAGCGATAACTGTTCCCTCAAAAATCTGGATTCTTGACTTTTCGCCCTCACGGACTCTTACGGATACCTTGACGGTATCGCCGAT
>CACZTQ010000236.1 GCA_902784155.1 Oscillospiraceae bacterium | reverse complement strand
CGAATCTCAAAGCCTGCCTTGCCCCTCACGAAGCGGCGGGAGAGGCCTTCAACATCGCCTACGGCGGCAGGGAATACCTGATAGATATATATTACGGGCTCACAAAGGCGCTCGGAGTCGATATCGAGCCGAATTTCGGGCCCGACAGACCCGGCGACATCAAACACAGCAACGCCGATATTTCCAAGGCGAAGCGTCTTCTCGGCTACTCGCCCGAGTGGTCGTTTGAGAGAGGAATAGAGGCGGCGATTGAGTGGTACAGGGAGAATCTCCGATGAAGGAATACGGAAAAATCTCCGTGCTCATGGGCATTTATAACTGTGAGAGCACTCTGAAGGACGCTGTCGATTCGATAATCAATCAGACCTACACCGACTGGGAGCTCATCCTCTGCGATGACTGCTCAACCGACGGCACTTACGCTCTCGCCCTTGAATACGCCGGCAAATATCCCGGGAAGATTATTCTTCTCAGAAACGAGCAAAATTCGAAACTCGCATTCACCCTCAACAGATGCCTCGAAGCCGCAACGGGCAGATTTGTCGCCCGGATGGACGGCGATGACAAGTGTCTGCCCGAAAGATTCGAGAAGCAGCTTGAATATCTTCACGCTCACGAAGGCGCCGTGCTTGTCGGAACGGCGATGCAGAGGTTTTATAATGACGGCAGCTTCGGAGCCGTTGCCTCCTGCCCCGCGGAGCCGGACAGATTCACGCCTCATTCAAACGGCCCTTCATTCAATCACGCGACGATTCTCGCTTACAAGAGCGTTTTTGACGCTCTCGGCGGCTATACGGTCTGCCCGAGGACAGTCAGAGGACAGGACAGAGACCTGTGGTTCCGGTTTTTCGCCGCGGGCTACAAGGGAGTCAATATGCCGGACGCCCTCTATCTTGTGAGAGAGGATATCGAGGCGGTCAGAAGGCGGACCTTCAGAGACAGATACATTTCTTTTCAGACAGAAATCTACGGCTACAGGCTTCTCGGCTATCCCCTGCGCTGGTATATAATGCCTGTTATCAGGCTATCGAAGGCGCTTGTTCCCCATAAGCTTCAGCTGCTTTACAGAAGCTATCAGGCAAAAAAGAAATAACTGAATCAACACCTTAACGAATCCGCGAAAGGAGGCGGGCGATGAGCACGGCGGCAAAGCTCAAAAGCAAAATAAAAAAGAATGATTTCGCCCGTATCCTTATCGAGGAGCGAAAGCGCATAAAATACGGGAGACTTGCCGAAACCGTACCCGACCGCGAATTCATCGAGTCGATGTATGAGAAGCAAACCAGCAGGAAGCCCGACCTTGACAGCCCCCGGGCCTTCACCGAGAAGCTGCAGTGGCTCAAGCTCAACTACAGGAACCCCGCGATACCGCTCGCCTCCGATAAATATGAGGCAAAGAAATACATAGCTCAAAAGGGCTTCCCGGAGCTGATTATCCCCACGCTCGCGGTTTATGAGAGCGCGGATGAGATTGACCTCTCCGCCCTGCCGGATGAATTCATAATAAAAGCGACTCACGGCAGCGGCTGGAATTTTATATGCAAAGACAAGCGCTCCTTTGACTTGAACGCAAAAAAGAGAATCATGAACTCCTGGCTTAGACAGAATCTCTATGTTTACGGCAGAGAGTGGAATTACAGAGAGCAGAAGCCGCGCCTCATAGTCGAGCCGCTGATTGGCGACAAACCGGTTGATTATAAATTCCTATGCTTCTCGGGAGTCTGCAGAGCAATGCAGGTGAATCACGACGAGGGCGGTATTCATTACGTGGATTTTTACGACGGCGAGTGGAATCTTTACCCGGATATGAGCTCCGGCACGGCGCCTGTTTCGGGAACCGCACTCCCGAAGCCCGGCGGCTTTGATGAGATGAAATCAATCGCCGAGAAGCTCGCGGCGGATTTCCCCTTCGTGAGAGTTGATTTATATAATGTCGGCGGAAGGATTTATTTCGGAGAGATGACCTTCTTCCCCGGCAGCGGATTCTGGCACATAACCCCCGAAAAATATGATTTTATGTTCGGCGAGTGGCTTGATATCAAGGAGTTAATTGATGAAAAGAGCGATAAGAAAAACTGAATATTTCATCAATGATCTGCCGCGCAGACTGTATCTGTTCAAAATCAGTTACAGCGAAAAAAAGGCAATCAGAAAAAAGAAGCCGCTGTATAACGGCATACACTGGTCCGACAGCCGGCAAAAGGAATTTGATGACCTGTGGATTGAGAATTACGGTAAAAAAATCAAGCCTTACTGGAATAAGCTCTATGAGAGCATGAACGGCGTTTACTGCCGTAACTATTTCCCCGAAATGCTTTATTCCACAAAGCTTGAGCCGCTGCTCAATCCGCCCGAGTATTGCAAGGTAATCAGTGACAAAAGCCTGACCGAAACTCTCTACGGAGCAGTGCGGGGAGTTACGTTCCCCGAAACTCTGCTTGTTAACAGCAACGGTGTTTTCCTTGACGGCGGCAGAAATGTTCTCGGATTTAACGAGGCAATAGGAAAGCTCTGCAACGCAGGAGCATGCGTTATCAAGCCCACTGTCGAAACCGGCTCGGGAAAAGGCGTATTGTTTTTAAATATTTCCGGCGGTAAAGATTCGGAATCGGGTGCGGATATTGAATCGATTTTCAAAAAGTATGATAAAGATTTCATCATTCAGCTCACGGTAAAAAATAATAAACAGCTTTCCGCTTTGTATCCCGCCTCGCTCAACACTTTCAGAATAATCACGTATATCTGCGGCGGCAAAGTCAGATGCGCTCCCGTTTCGCTGAGAATCGGAGCCGGCAAAAACAGAGTTGACAATATACATAAGGGCGGCCTCGTTGTCGGAGTCAACGCCGACGGCACGCTGAAAAAATTCGCGTATAAGCTCGGATACGGAGATAAATCGGTTAAGTTCACCGCGCATCCAGACACAAATACCGTTTTCGAGAATTATTATATCGGCGAAATCGAAAAAATGATTTCGGCGGCAGAAGAGCTTCACGCGGCAACTCCTCAATTAGGCATTATCTCCTGGGATCTGACTTTTGATGAAAGCGATAATATTGTTCTGATTGAAGCCAACTGCCGCGGGCAGTCCGTCTGGTTTCCGCAGATTGTCAATGAATGCCCGATTTTCGGCGAAGATACTCCTTATATGATTAACAGAATCAAACCTTGAATATGCAAATGATTAAAATACTCTTTGTGCTTGAAAACTTATCCGGAGGCGGAGCCGAGAGAGTTCTTGTCAACCTTGTCAACAACATGGATTCCGCCCGGTTTGACATTACCGTCCTGACTCTGTTTGATGACGGTTATAACGCCTGCAATCTTGATAAATCAATCAAATACATTTCGTTAAAACGGCGCGTTTTCAAGGGTATCAGGCTTTTAACCAAATTTGCGCCGAAAAGGTTTTTATTCAGGCACTATATCGGAACGGATGACTATGATATCACGGTTGCATTTATGACCGGAGTTCCTACATTTATTGTCTCCGGGGCAAAATCAAAAAAAATAGCCTGGCTTCACGGTGAGTTTTTTGAAAGCAAGAAGCTATATAACCTCGGGCTGAGAGCCGTATATAAGAAGTATGATGCGGTAGCCGGAGTCTCCGATTATGTCTGTGACAGCTTCAGAAGGGCAATCGGCGCCGGGATAAACCCTATAACCGTTTATAACACCAACGATGTTGAGAGAATCAGAGCGCTTTCGCGTGAAGAGTTTACGCTTCCTTTTAAAAACAATTCACCCGTAATCTGTTCCGTTGGGCGGCTGGTAAAAGAAAAAGCCTTTGACCGTCTCATAAGCGCCGCGGCCCGGCTGAAAAAAGAAAACTTTGATTTTAATCTTGTCATTGTCGGCGACGGAGAGAAACGTGATGAACTCCGGAGTCAGGTAAAAGCTCTCGGCGCAGAAGAATATATCCTTTTTACCGGCTATGACACAAACCCGTATAAGTACCTTGTTAAATCCGACCTGTTTGTCTGCTCATCCGTTACCGAGGGCCTGAGCACGGCTCTGACCGAGGCGGTTATTCTCGGCCTGCCCTGTGTCTCGACGGAAGTCTCAGGCGCGAGAGAGATTCTCGGAGAAAATAACGAATACGGAATCGTAACCGAAAACAGCAGCCGGGGCGTTTATGAAGGATTGAAAAGAATGCTCGGCGATGAAGCCCTTCGCAGACATTACGGTCAAAAGGCGGCGGAACGCTCGGAGTTTTTTTACACCGCAAACACAGTCAGGCAGGCGGAAGAGCTGTTTAATAATATTCTGAGTCAGCGCGGATAACCGCAGATATTCCGGTTAACAATATAAAACGGGCAAAATGTTTTTTTAAAAATCCGGTGTTAAACTATCATAGAAGAAAGGAGTGACGGCTTTGATATTCTGGATTATGCTGATATGGATTTTTGCCGTCACTTACCTTGTTCAGCCCCGCGCCTGCGCAAGAGTTCTCGCGGATGACGGAGCCTATGATTACAGGGCGAACATCGGTTTCAGCATTCTCATATTTATAGTTCCGCTGTTTTTTATAGCCGTAAGAACTGGATTCGGCGATACCGGTTCTTATATCGGCACATTTAATAAAGCGCCGACCGATATGGCGCTGTTTGATTCCTTCATCAACAGGACGGATAAATCATATTTCTTTTACGCCCTGATGATGCTCTTCAAAATCCACATCAGCGATAACGCCCAGTGGTGGATTGCCGCAATCGCGATATTCCAGACCGTGCTCGTTATGAGAACCTTCCGCAAATACTCCTGCGATATGGGCCTCACCGTCTTTCTGTTTATGGCCTCGGGCATCGTATGCAACTGGATGTGCAACGGCATCAGGCAGTTCATCGCCGTTGCCGTAATCTTTGCCTGCACTCAGCTTCTGATTGATAAGAAATGGTTCATTTATATCCCGGTAGTTCTGCTTATGATGGGGGTTCTGCCGCTGACATCACGCTTCGGGTGGGATCCCCCGCCCTGGTATCTCTGCGGAGTGCATCAGTCCACGCTCGTTATGCTGCTCGGCTGTTTCTTTATCCAGGGCAAGGCCTTCAACAAAAGAGTCTGGGTGCTCGCCGCCGTATTTGCCGTTCTTGTCATCTCGGGCGGTATCGACGCCGTGCTTGACACCTCGGTTGAAAACACAACCTATGT
>CACZTQ010000235.1 GCA_902784155.1 Oscillospiraceae bacterium | reverse complement strand
CGGCGGTCATCCTGATGAACCAGGATTCTCTCGCGTAATAAATCAGCGGAGTGTCGCAGCGCCAGCAATGAGGATATTCGTGCTCGAATTTCGGCGCTGAGAAGAGCTTGCCTTCCTTATCGAGATCGATGAGAATCTTTGGATCGGCATCCTTGACGAATAAACCCGCGTAGGGAGTTTCTTCAGTCATATTGCCCTTGCCGTCAACAAACTGTACGAAGGGGAGATCGTATTTTCTGCCTACATTTGCGTCGTCTTCGCCGAACGCGGGAGCGATGTGGACGATACCGGTACCGTCGGTCATCGTTACGTAATTGTCAACGGTGATGAAATGAGCCTTCTTGCCCTGCTTCGCGGCGGCAATTCCGGCGCACTCAAAGAGCGGCTCATATTCCATGCCTTCAAGGTCTGTTCCCTTGTATTCTTCAAGAATCTCATAGGCCTTGACGCCTTTCTCCTCATCGGCAAGAGGGGAGAGAACGCTGTCAAGAAGGGCTTTTGCCATATAATAAGTGTAGCCGTCGCCCGCCTTGACCTTTACATAAATTTCATCGGGATTCACGCAAAGCGCAAGGTTTGAGGGAAGAGTCCAGGGAGTCGTTGTCCACGCGAGGAAATATTCGTCGCTGTCTTTCTTTTTGAATCTGACAACCGCCGAGCGCTCTTTGACAAGCTTGTATCCCTGCGCGACTTCGTGTGAAGAGAGGGGAGTCCCGCAGCGCTGGCAGTAGGGAACGATTTTGAATCCTTTATAAAGCAGACCTTTTTCCCAGATTTTTTTGAGAGACCACCATTCGGATTCGATAAAGCTGTTGTGATAGGTGACGTAGGGGTTATCCATATCGGCCCAGAAACCGACCGTGCCTGAAAAATCCTCCCACATTCCCTTATATTTCCATACGCTCTCTTTGCAGAATTTGATGAAAGGCTCAAGTCCGTATTCCTCAATCTGCTCCTTGCCGTTGATGCCGAGCATCTTTTCGACCTCAAGCTCAACCGGGAGACCGTGAGTATCCCAGCCGGCCTTGCGGGGAACATAATAGCCCTTCATGGTGCGGTATCTGGGAATCATATCCTTTATAACTCTGGTCAGAACGTGACCGATATGAGGCTTTCCGTTTGCGGTGGGAGGCCCGTCATAGAAGGTATAGGTTGGGCATCCTTCTCTGATTTTAAGGCTTTTTTCAAAAATCTGATTCTGATTCCAGAAATCAAGCACAGCCTTTTCTCTTTTGACAAAATCAAAGTTTGAAGATACTTTTTCGTACATAATCTGCTCCTTCGTATTTATAGACTTAATCATTATTCATATTGTATTCCCTGACAAAGGCGTTGACAAACAGTGGGCCCATATCAATGGCGGTGATTACCGGAGTGCCGTCTCTGACGACTATTGTCATCCCTTCGCCTTCGCTGCCGGGGGTAAGGTTTCTGTCAAGAATCTTAACGGCTTCGCCCGTGCTTATATCAATGCGGTAAACCGCCTGTGTTTCATCGTTTGTTGCGACATATAATGCTCCGCCGGAGAATTCTCCGCCCTGTATGGAATACACCGTTTCGGGCAGCGGAATCTCTCCCGCTTTTTTCATATTGTCTTTGGTATCATAAACAAACAGTTTGCCGGGCTCTTTGTTATGGTCGGCGCAATAAAGCAAACCTGTTTCGGGATTCACGGCCACCCAGGGTACGCCTTTTTTAATAAGCAGCTCTCCGCTTTCATCCCTCTCGTCGAGCGGGTAATATGCTTCAAGCTCAAGCGTTGCGGCGTCAAAGACTCCGATAATGGGGTGCTCAAACACCTTGCTGTCTTCAAGGCCGGCAAATATCTTGCCGCCGTAATAGCTGATTCCGCCGATATGCTTTATACCGAAGTCTTTCCTGAGCTCATCCGGTATCGCGGAAAGATTCGATTGCACGGCTGTCCTTCCGTCATCGCGCGTTTTAATCAGAGTGCTTTTGGAAGAAAAGTAAAAATACTCGCCGTCATAAGTGATTCCCTGCGAGCGGAAATATGCTCTGATTCCGGCGACATTCACTCGCGCTATGTCGGGCCTTGAAAAGAATGAAATCGCGTCAATTCCGTAGGTCAGACCCGAGAGCGGAATGAAAATCAGAGCCAGCAGAGTTGAAATCATACTG
>CACZTQ010000234.1 GCA_902784155.1 Oscillospiraceae bacterium | reverse complement strand
GCTGCCTTGCCTCGGAGATGGAGAGCGGCATCCTCTTCACCGTCGCATCTCTCCGCAGGCTCAGAGCGGGCGCCGTTTTTCACTGCGTATGGAATCAGGAGCTCGCGGGGCACGGTATGCCCTCGGAGCAGAAGAACGAAGACACCGGCGCGGCAATCCGCACGGCTGTTGAGGCAATAAAAATTCTTATTCAAAACAAAGGCAAATCATTTTAAAGAGGAGGATTCTTATGTTCTGTAAAAACTGCGGCGCTCAGGTACCGGACGGCACAAGATTCTGCACGGTCTGCGGCGCGGCTCTGACAGAGTCCGTAAATCCGGAGCAAAATTACAGCACACCCGGCGAAGAGCCCGTATCCCGTGAGAGCGGCTCCTACAAGGAAGAGCCCTTCGTCATCACAAATGTCAACACCGCAAACGCGGGCGGCGGCTCCGCTCAGCAGGGATTCAACCCCAACGAATCGTATCAGAATCCCTCATTCGGCGAGGCAATCAGGAGCTTCTTTATCCGCTACATTGATTTCAGCGGGCGTTCATCAAGAGCCGAATACTGGTTCGTATTCCTGATGAATTTCATAGTCACCTCCGCCATCGCGTTTATGGCAAAGAATATCTCTAACATCTTCGGAATTCTTGACTCGGTTTACAGCCTCGCGGTTCTGATTCCGATGCTCGCCATTGATTTCAGAAGACTTCACGACACCGGCAGAAGCGGCTGGTTCCTGCTTCTCTGGTTTGTCCCGATAATCGGCTGGATTATCCTTCTCGTCTATCACTGCCAGCCGAGCGAAGGCCCGAATATCTACGGACCGGAGCCCAAAAGAAAATAACAGACAAAGAGGTTCACGGTTTCCGTGAGCCTTTTTGTTTTACGGAGAGCTGTTAAGGTTAACTTATCCATATTGTTTAAAAAAAATTAATACAGAAGTAAAATTCTGTAAAAAATAATCTTTTATTTTATAGAAATAGATGTTATAATACATCCGTATATGCTTGTAAGCAAAATAAGAACGGAGGGTTCAACTTGTCTGAGATTATCACAGTTAAAAATCTGAGCAAGTCTTACGGCAGCCACCAGGTCCTCAAAGACATTTCATTCAGCTTTGAAGGCGACCAGATAATCGGCCTTCTCGGGCCTAACGGCAGCGGTAAAACTTCTCTTATCAAAATACTCGTCGGTCTCATCCACGACTATTCCGGCGAAGTTTTGATTGACGGCAAAAAGCCTTGCCCCGAAACAAAAGCAATGGTGGCGTATCTTCCCGAAAAGACCTACCTTGCGGACTGGATGCGCTGCATCGACGCCGTTGACTATATGGCGGATTTCTACAAGGATTTTGACAGGGAAAAGGCGCTCAAAATGATGCACACCTTCCAGCTTCCCGCGAAGCAGAAGGTCAAGACAATGTCAAAAGGTATGCAGGAAAAGCTGCAGCTTCTGCTTGTTATGTGCAGAAACGCGAAGCTCTATATGCTTGACGAGCCCCTTGGCGGCGTTGACCCCGCCGCAAGGCAGTTCATACTCGATACGATTATGAGAAACCATCCCGCCGGCTCGACCGTAATGCTTTCGACTCACCTTATCTATGACGTTGAAGACATTTTCAATTCGGTGCTTATGATAGGCAAGGGCAAGGTCCTCGTCAAAACAGAGACCAATAAAATCAGAGCCGCAGGCAGGACTGTTGAAGACTTATTCAAGGAGGTGTACGGCAGTGTTTGGGAAGTTGATTAAGAATGAATTCAAATCAAATCTTCATACCCTCGGTATGATTTATATCTCCGCGGTTGTTCTCGCGGGATTCATGGCGCTCGCCTACATTTTCAAAATCAACTGGATAAGCGCTCTGGCCACAGCCCTTCTTATGGCTTCGGCCGGTATCGCGATAGTTGTCACATTCCTTCTGGTTATAGTGAATTTCCAGAAATCGCTCTACGGCAATCAGGGTTACCTCAGCTTCACCCTGCCGGTAACAAGCGGTCAGCTGCTCGCCTCGAAGGTAGTTGTCGCCTTCTGCTGGATGCTCCTGAGCTTCGTTTTCGCGGGCATCGTTTTTGTCGGAGTTTATCTCTACGCCTCGGCGATGGTCGGCGATGACGTCAGAGCCGCGCTCTCAATGCTCAAGCTCTTCAGCGACGCGATTCCCGATAAAAAGGTAGTCGTCGGCGCAATCATTCTGCTTATCGTCTATGTTTTCACCTGGCTTCTTTTCCTTATCGCGGAGCTCTTCTTCGCCATCACCCTCTCAAACACAAGAGCAATGCAGAAGCTCGGCGGATTCTCGATTATAATCATGTTCTTTGTGGTATTTGTCGTCACGACAATCGTCAGCACCCTGCTGACAAAGAATGTTCCCCTCTCGCTCGTTATAAGCCCCACCTCGATTGACCTTGCAACGGGCGTGAGCATGAATATGGAGGCGGAGAATCTCATCCCCGTCGGTATCACAGGTCTGCTCTTCAAAATCCCTGCAGGCGCTCTCCTCTTCATAGTCACCACAATTCTCATGAACACCAAGGTTAATATCAAATAAGATGAAAATCGGCATTTTCGGGGGGAGCTTCAATCCCCCTCACAAGGGCCATCTGTTTATAGCCCGCAAGTGCGCCGAGCTGCTCGGCCTCGAAAAAATACTGATTATCCCCTCAAATATCGCTCCGCATAAATCCTCGGGCGTATTCGCGCAGAGTGAGGACCGTCTCAATATGTGCAGGCTGATGTTTGACTCCCCTCTCTTTGAGGTCTCCGATATCGAAATCAGACGTGGCAGCACAAGCTACACGGTCGATACTCTGCGGGAGCTTAAAGAGGCATATCCCGGTGACGAGCTCTATTTCATAGTCGGCTCGGATATGTTCGGCAGCTTCACCAAGTGGTATATGTGGGAGACGATTCTCGGGCTGTGCACCCTATGCGCCGCCCCGAGAGAGAAGGGCTTCAGACCCGATTTCTCACCCTACACTCCGGAGCAGAGGAAGAAGATAGTCTTTCTCGACTATGAGCCTCTCGAAATAAGCTCAACCGAGATAAGAATGCGCATCAGGAGCAACAGCGGCCTTGACGGCGTTATGGATGAAAGAGTCGCTCAGTATATCCGCTCTCATAATCTCTATGACGACGGCTTCGATTCATACCGCGAAATCATGAGCGGTATGCTCGACGCGGCGCGGCTCTATCACTGCGAGTGCGTCAGCGAAGCCGCGGGCGAGCTCGCGCAGCGCTACGGAGCGGATAAAGAGAAGGCAAAGCTCGCGGGTCTTCTTCACGATATAACCAAGATGATGAGCGCCGGGGAGCATCTCGCGCTCATAGGCAAAGACCTGACGGATATCGAGAGAAGCAACCACAAGGTCTGGCATCAGATGTCCGCACCGGTTTTTCTGAAGAATAAAGGCATCGTCACCGATGAGGAGATTCTCTCGGCGATAAGATGGCATACGACAGGCAGGGCGGATATGTCCCTGCTCGAAAAAATAGTTTACACGGCGGATTTCATTTCGGCAGACAGGGATTATCCCGATGTCGATACCGTCAGGCGGCTCGCAGGGATTTCGCTCGAGCACGCGATTCTCTACACATCGCGTTACACGGTTCTCGATTTAACCCGGCGCGACCGCAGCGTTCATCCTTCAACTCTCGACTGTTACAACAGTATGATTGAGTTTTTCAATTCGCGGCAGGCCCAAACAATAAAGGTTGATGAGGTGCAAAATGATTGATTCAAAAGATCTCGCCAGAGAAATAGCAAAGGTTCTCGACGAAAAAAAGGCGGAAAACACAATTGCCATACAGACTGAAGAGGTCACGATAGTATCCGACGTCTTCGTCATAGCAAACGGAACTTCAAACACTCACACGAAGGCGCTTGCCGACGAGGTTGAGTATGAAATCAACAAACGCCTGGGCATCAGCCCCGAGCATATCGAGGGCAGGGCGTCCGGCTGGATACTGCTTGACTACGGCACAGTGCTTGTTCACATATTTGACCGTGAAAGCAGAGAATATTACAATCTCGAAAGACTGTGGACAGACGCAGTACAGCTTGATTTATCAGATATCATTACAGATTAACGAGGGAGTTGCTATCCGTTATGGCACAATACGATTATAAGGCAATCGAAAAGAAATGGCAGAAATACTGGGAGGAGCACGAAACCTTCAAGACCGATATTTGGGATTTCTCAAAGCCCAAATTCTACGCTCTTGATATGTTCCCCTATCCTTCGGGAGTCGGACTTCACGCAGGACACCCCGAGGGATATACCGCAACAGATATAGTCTCGCGTATGAAGAGGATGCAGGGCTACAACGTCCTCCATCCCATGGGATACGATTCATTCGGCCTTCCCGCCGAGCAATACGCCGTTTCGACCGGTCACAATCCCAACGGCTTCACACAGGATAATATTCAGACCTTCTCAAAGCAGCTCAGGGAGCTCGGCTTTGACTATGACTGGTCCAGAATGATTGCCACCTCGGACCCTTCATACTACAAGTGGACTCAGTGGATATTCAAGCAGCTCTATCTCAAGGGCTACGCGAAGCTTGTCGATATCCCCGTAAACTGGTGCGAGGAGCTCGGCACCGTGCTCGCAAACGATGAGGTCATCGACGGAAAGAGCGAGCGCGGCGGCTACCCCGTAGTGCGTAAGAATATGAAGCAGTGGGTTATCGACCAGGCCGCTTTCGCCGAGGAGCTTCTCGAAGGCCTCGAG
>CACZTQ010000233.1 GCA_902784155.1 Oscillospiraceae bacterium | reverse complement strand
CTTGTAAACGAGAATAATCTTCAGAGCAATATCGCTTCTTACATGGGCTATGACGAGAGCAAAATGCAGGATTTCAAAGCGGAAAAAATCACCCGCAACGCGCTCGATTATTATGAGGTTACCTTCAAGTATGACGGCGTAGGCTACCATGTAGGCGTCAACGCTCTCGGCCTTGTTGATACTTACAGCTATAACGCAAAGAAGGTTATCATCCCCAAGGCAGAGAAGAATGCCTGCGTTTCCGAGCTCAACGCGAAGGGCTACGCTCTTAAAGAAGCGAACACAGCTTCCTCCGACGCTATCTTCAAAGCCGAATCTTTTTCAAAGAAGGACGGCGTCTGCTATTATTACTATGATTTCCTCGGCACAAGCGCAGAATGGGAAGTTTATGTAAACGCCTACACCGGCTCGATAGCGAGCTCCTCACACGAGGATCAGAACGCGTTTATCATGTTCTTCATCCGTCTTTTCGCCAAGATTGCCGCGCTGTTTTCATTCTGATTGATTTAAAGCGCACCGCGTGAATTTTTAAGCCCCGCCTTCAGGCGGGGCTTTTCATATCCTGTTACATCTTTACTTTGTGCGGGTCCTTATCGATGAATGAATCGATATATCCCGATATTTCGCGCAGGGCGGGCATTATCCTGTCATAATCCTCTTTGATGTCCGAGAAGCCGCTCGTCCTGCCGCCGTCCGCGAATTCGGCGTAGAAATAATAATACTGCGGAGTTCCTTCATAATCAAAGGGGGAGGGGTACCCGCGCCCGTTTGCGAGGTCTCTGAGGCCCGCTTTTCCGACCGCTTCGATCAGCCCTTTGTAATAATCCTCACCGGGAATATTATAGACATAACTGTAGTCGAAGGCGTCCTCTCCGCTTCGCAGATAAGGGCGTTTCTGTATGACGGTGAAGAAATCGTTTTTATCCGTATTCCCTTCGGCGATTTCTTCGAAGGTGTAAGCGACGCCCTCCTTCATAAGACTGAGCTCGCCGTAGTTATATTTTATTTCGCCGTCGGTGAATTCAAGGTCAAAGCGGGTTATCTCGTTCGCTTCTTCGGGAGGAAGAAAGCGCCTGTCTCCGCTCTTTGCGAATTCATCCGCTATAAGGGCGAAGATGTCGGCCGACCAGCCTTCGTGAGGGCTGTTGTTTACGCAGAAATACAGCCGCTCGCCCGAGGCGTATTCCGCGCTGAGAAACGCGGGCTGATATTCGGGCGGGAGCCCGTTTGTGTATCTCTCAACGCCGTTGAGCTTCGCGAGATCGTATTTTGCTATTACCTTCTGTATCTGCGGGAGAAACTCCGCGTCTGTCACGCATCCGGTATTATTGAAGGCGAGCTTTTCGCTCAGAAACAGTCTGCCGTTTTCGTCCGGCTTTGCTTCAAACCAGAAGGTACCGCTGACATCCGAGCCGTATTTTCCGTAAGCGAAGAATTTAGTTGAGAATGAGACAAGCTCGTCCGAAGCGATTTCTTTCGGCGCGCCGTTATCCGTGTTGTCGGTCACTCCGCCGCAGATGATTTCCGGACGGGACGGCTTGTTGAAGCCGAAGAGCTTTGAAAATTCCATAAACGGTCTCCGTAAAGCGCTGCGTCAGTTTTTATTCTTGTCGTAAATAATCTTGAGGCCCTTGAGAATGAGATTGTCGTCAACTGTTATATCGTGCCTGCAGTCCGAAATGATTGATGAGGCGAGCCCGCCTGTCGCGACGATTGCCGTCTCATAACCGAGCTCTTCCCAGATTCTGTCAATCATACCGTCGAGCGCCGACGCCTGGCCGAATATTATACCGCTTTTCATACTGTCAACGGTGTTTCTGCCGACAGGCTTCTCGGGCGCTTCAAGAGCTATTCTCGGCAGCTGCGAGGTTTTATTCACAAGGGAATCCATCGTCGCGCCGACGCCGGGCATAATTGCTCCGCCGATGAAATTTTTGTTTTTGTCCAGGACGGTCACGGTTGTAGCCGTACCCATATCAATCATAATCAGCGGCGCGCCGTAATCGTTAAGGCCCGCGACAGCGTCAACTATAAGGTCGGAGCCCGCGGAAGACGGGTCGTCAATGGCGATATTTATCCCGGTTTTTATCCCGGGGCCGACAAACAGGGGAGTCTTGCCGAGCATTTTTCTGATTGCCGCGGTCAATACGGAATTGACGGGGGGAACAACGGACGATACCGCGATTCCCTCGATATCGCTTTTGTCAACCCCGTGAAGGTCGAGTATCGCGTCAAACAGCACCACATATTCGAGGTCTGTCTTTGAGGTGTCCGTCTTGATTCTCTCGGAAAATAATATCCCGTTATCGTCAATACAGCCGGCGACTATGTTTGTGTTACCTACATCGAGAGCAAGCAGCATTTTTTTCACCTCTTGTTCAGACGTTGATTTTTTCTTTTCTTCCGATTTTGATAATCCTTGCTATTGACGGGCTGAGAATGAGATTCACAGCCAGCTCAATAAAGAAATTGAAACCGATGAGACCGACAAAGATGAATTTCACCGCGTTTGAGCCGCCTGCCCATTCTCTGATGGTAGGCATAAAGAACGCGAGACACCCGAGAATGAATACGCCCGTGTTGACTATGGGCGTGAGAACTCCCGAGACAAATGTCGCGACGGTGTCGTTTTTCTTTCTCAGCAGCTCATACACTACGCCCGAAGCGAAACCGGCGAGAGTGCCCTTGAGAATGACGGTGATAATCGTACCGGGGACGTTGACCGCCAGGAAGGCGTTTGCGTCGCCCGTGAGCAGTACCGCCACGCCGAATATGAATCCGAGCCAGGCGCCTGCCCATTTGCCGTAGAGCGCTGCCCCTACCACTATCGGCACAAGTGAGAGGGTGATGGAAAAGGTTGCCGTCCTGATTGACATGCTGACAAACTGAAGCACAAACACCATAGCGGTCAGCAGGCCCATCATTACAAGTTTTTTGGTTTTCTTTGACATATTTATCCTCCTTGCTGTCTCTCCCTTGCGGGATGAGGCGCAAAATTCAGACATTTCAAAAAGGGACGCGGGATTCAGCTCTTATAGAATTCCTCTATTGTTTTGAGATATTCGAGCACCGTCTCATCAACGGAGCCGTAGATTTCGTGTCTGCTGTTTTTGAAGCGGACAAGCTTTCCGTCGGGAACGAGCTTGATGAATTCATCCTCTTTTTCGCTCACGACCGAGCCGTCCTCCTCGGGCTGACAGAGAAGAATCGGAGTTTCAATCTTTGCGCAGCGCGCGGGGTCGAGATTCTTTTTGGCAACGAGCACTGCCTCTTTTACCCATCTGTAAGAGGCGGCGGCGGTCTGATACTCCTTGGTCGCGCATCTCTTGGCGTGGTAGTAATTGAACCTTGCCTCGCTCGTCATATTGCTGTCAAGATAAGTCTTGTCGGGCTCAAATCCCTTGAAGCCGATGACGGTATCGTCGTTTTTGCCGAATGCGCAGAATACTCTCGCGATAAACAGGGCGAGATTCTGGTTGAGATTCGCCGTCTTGCAGAGCACCATGGGGGCGGAGAGAACCGCCTTGTCAAATACCCTGCCGTAGGTCTGAAGATATTGAATGGCGACTGCGCCGCCCATCGAGTGAGAGTAGAGATAGAGCGGGAGTCCCTGCGAATCGGGCTTCACGACCGTGTTTACAAAAACATCGAGGTCCTTCACATATTCGTCAAACTTCCTGATGGCGACGGTCATAGGGTCGCTGTTGTAGCGGAAGCTTTTGCCGTGACCTCTCTGGTCAAGGATGAATACGTTAAAGCCCATAACGATAAAGTTGAAGGCCATCTCCCTGAATTTTTCGGCGCTCTCGGTGAAGCCGTGAACAACCGTGACGGAGCCGACGGCATTGGGTAT
>CACZTQ010000232.1 GCA_902784155.1 Oscillospiraceae bacterium | reverse complement strand
CAAACCAGACATGGAAGGTAGAGTATAAGAGAAAAGGGAGTACAGTCTGGGAAACCGTAAGAATTAATTCAAATACGAAGCGTGGCAGTAATGAGGACACTGTTGAAGTGCTTATTGCCAGAAAGGCTGAAATGTTTGTGCCCGCGACACCGGGATATGAAAAATTTACTCTTTTGGGTTCAATAGCCGATAAGGCAAACGGCACATTCACGGTAGTAACAACAGACGATGTATCCAGGATAAGAATATCTTATATAAATTCAGATACAGGTAAAACCAAATCATATGTTTATCAGACGACATCCACAAGCGTCATAAGCCGTGAAAATCATGACGGGCTTACTGTTTGGGTTTTAAAATACAAATTCAACGCTCCGGCAGAGAATGATATCTATACAGTTTCTGTCAGAGGTTTGGAATGGGGCGAAGGAAAAACGGCAACTGTGCTATAAGTGAAATGAATAAGCAATAAGGAAAAATATAAATGGAACGCCGGGTAGATAATTCTCCCGGCGTTTCTCAAAGGCGATTGTAATTTTATTAAAACAGCAATTATTAACTACATACTATTCTGCCTGATGTAACCACATTAATGATATGGAAAAGAGGGTATTTTAATGAGCAAAAATTTTTTTCAAATTCCTGATGACTTAATTTCTCCGGCTTTTCCAGAGAAATCAGCACTTCCGGAATATAGATCTGTTTTTATGCGTGACCGTGACAGAATAATGTATGCAACTGCTTTTCGCAGACTTGCAGGAAAAACACAAATATACACAATAGGAGCAGATGACCATAAAAAGAATCGTTTGACCCATAGTCTGGAAGTTTCCCAAATTGCCAGGACTATAGCAAAAGCTCTGAATTTGAATGAGCCACTGGCTGAGGCAATCTCTTTGGCCCACGATTTCGGACATACTCCTTTTGGACATGCCGGTGAAGAAATGTTGCATTCTATTATGATTCCAAATTCAAAAGAAATTAAAGATTCTCCTTTCTATAAAAAAACCAAAAAAGAAATAGAAGATCAAATTGAACGAGAGTCTTTAAGTGAAATCGAAGATTCTGTTGATATTGAAAGCATTTTTGGATTCAAACATAATATTCAAAGTGTTCGTGTTGCGGCGGTTCTTGAAGACAGTTACAGGAATGAAGACAGCATTAATATTGGTTTGAATTTAACGAATTATACATTATGGGGAATGCTGAATCATTCATCAATAAAATATAGTGTTAACGTTATACAGCCAAATTATCAAAGCAGATTCCAAAAAATAATTAATATAAACGGCTTGAATAAAGAGGCTTGGTCTTTTGAAGGATACATTGTAAAAATAGCAGATGATATTGCTCAATGGCATCATGACCTTGAGGATGCAATTCGCGGAAATGCAATTCCCATAGATAAGATTTGTGATACTATTACAGAGGCAATTGGGAATGCACTTTCAGAAGAAGATAAGGCTTTGCTTACTGAGCTTTCAAGTGCAAATTCTATGACTCGTAAAGCACTTGCGCAGCTATCACACATAGTAGTGAATACTCTTGTAAATGACCTTGTCAAAAAATCTAAAGATAATTTGAACTGTCTTCAAAAAGAAATCAATTCATATAAGTCAAAAACCAAAGAAAAAGATAAATCACATATTTTATACTCTAAATATGATGATTTGTTTAAAAAAGGTAAAATAACAAAACCTCGAGAATCTATCATTTCTTTTTCTGATAAAATTCGTCCGGAGATATTTAAAAACAGTATAATTCGGTCTGTCCATCATTCTCGAAATGTCGAGCGTATGAACGAAAAAGGGAAATACATAATAAAAAAACTGTTTCAAGCGTATTCTTCTCATCCGCAACAAATGCCTGATGGTCCCATCCTTCATTTTATGGTTGAGATAAAACAGTATAAAAGCCTTGATGAGGGTTTTAATAAAGGAATGGGAGTAGTCAGAACAGATTTTGAAAAACAATTAAAAAATATGAAATATCCGTACAAAATTATTCTGATGAGAAGAATATGCGACCACATTGCGTCAATGACAGATCGATATGCTATTGAGGAATATGGTAATTTATATGGATGATTTTTAAATAATCATAAGATAAAATTCACAATATTATAGGAGGAAAAAAGAAAATGGTTAAAAGCTTAATTAAAGTAATAGCATTTTTTCTCACACTGACTATTCTTCTTCAGACCGGCATGGTCGGTTATGCGGCAGATGCGCAGGAAGAAGAGCCTGTTGATGAGAGCGTTGTTGAAACGTATTATGACGGCGATTCTCTGATAAGCTTCGAAATCAAAGAACTCAGAGAAGAAAGCGTCAAGCATTTCAGACTTGAAGACGGCGCGAATATAGCTGTTGTCTATCCCGAACCTGTTCATTTTGAATCTGACAGCGGATGGGAAGAGATTGATAATTCCCTTGTCCTTAACAGCAAGGTGACAGATAACAGCGGAAATCCCGTTTATTCCCTTAAAGCTTCAGACGTGAATCTGAGAATTCCTCAGAATCTGAATAGCGGCAATAAGATTGAGATTTCAAAAAACGGCAATACTTTTAAGATGGGATTGTATAATAAGGGGACAGCCGGTTCCGAAGATGCTGTGATAAGAAATAACATTGACACCGAATATATCGTAAATGAAAATGCTTCCGCAATTGAAAGACAAAATGAAGAAACAATTCAGTCCGCATTGAACACATCAAAGGTTGAATATAAGGCCGCGTTTGAAGGCGCGGATTTGGAATATACCGTCAGTTCGTCAAGAATCAAAGAAAATATAGTCGTAAACGAAAAACAGGATAATTATGAATATAAGTTTGAAATAAACTGCGGCAGTCTGATTCCCGTAACCAACGAAGACGGCTCAATTGGCTTTTTTGAATCCGAAGATGACGAGACCGTTGCATTTAAGCTTTCCGCCCCGTATATGGTTGACGCAGACGGCGAATACAGCGACAGCGTTCAGATGAATCTCAGCGGCAATTTACTTACAGTTACAGCAGACTCAAAATGGATAAACAGCATAGGCAGAAAATTCCCCGTCAGAATCGACCCTACCGTTACTGTTTCTTCCGGCAGCTTTGCCGATGCGTCGGTAAGATTTCTTCAGAGCGGCAATAATTACGGAAGTGAAGATACTCTTTATTCCGGAAACGGAGTTCTCAGCCTCAGAAGAACATATATGAAATTCACTCTGCCGGCTATGCCCGATAATTCTGTTATTCTCGGAGCATGGGTCAATATTACGCAGAAAAGCGTTTCATATTCTTTCGGAACTGATGTTCCTTATCTAAAATTGTTTGATCTGACCGGCTTATCATCCTGGACAGAAAGCAGTATAACATGGAGCAATCAGCCGCTTTCAACCGCGAAAAACGGCCCTCAGACCGACGGGACTCCGGTTATTACATCTCTCAGCGGTCAGAACAGCAGCAACGTATCGTATTCGTTCGGAATCACTTCCAAAGTCAAGCAGTGGTATGCCAATAACAACAATAACGGCTTTATGATTTCCACAAGTAACGAAAACAAAAACTGTCAGCCGTCTTTCGACTCCAGAGAGGCGTCCTCCGGCAAGCCGTATGCTGCAATAAGATATACAAACAATATCGGTATAAAGGATTACTGGGATTATCAGACCGTTGACATGCAGAATGCGGGTAAGGCTTATATCAACACTCACAACGGATCATATTATTATTTTCATAATGATGCTTCAACAAGCGGGCTTGTTATGCCCGTTGGTATCTCACATGTTTACGGCAATACAGACGGATATTCCACCGGTTCATTCGGAACCATGAAATTCGGCAAGGGCTTCAGATTGAGCGTCATTGAAAAAATCAGTTCCTCGGACAGTAAGTATATTGACGGAAGCGGCGCGGTTCATAATATCGTGTCAAATGCTCTGGATGATGACCCGACAACCGTATATTCAGCTTTGAGCGGCGGCGGATTCAAGCTCACCTATCTGAACGGAACGGTCAAAACATTTAACTCAAACGGATACCTGACTTCAATCAAAGACGGAAATCAGAATCAGATTACAATTACTTACAGCAGCAGCAGAATTACTCAGGTCAAAAGCGGAGCAAACCAGACGATTACTCTCGCGTATAATTCGGGTAATTATTTAACCTCAATGACCGATGCAGGCGGAAGAGTTACGCAGTTCACATATGACAGCAGCGGTTATCTGACCGGTATAGAGCACCCTGACGGCAAACATGTTTACCTGACATATTTAAACGGTTACCTTTACGAAATCAAAAATAACGAAAACGCAAAGTGGAGGCTGAGCGCCTCAACATACTATTATCTGACAAATCAGTATTCACGGGTCTATTCCGTAATTGCTTACGGCAGTAATAACTCAGCTCAATATAACGATATAATCAATTTCAGCTATCTGGGCACATCATCAACAGTCTCAAACAATCACGGCGATTCGGTTGAGATTGAATTTGATGAGGTAGGCAGACCCGTATCATACACGTCAAAGGGAAACACATCTAAGATCGGTTACAACACAAACGGAAATCTCAACAATACTGTCAAAGTAAAATCAAACTCGTTTTTAATGGCTGAAAACATTATGCCCAAAACCGATCAGCGCGTTTCCTCGTGGAATAAGGGCGGTACGGGCATAACTATATCATCCTCAACAGCAAAGCTTAACTATTATTCAGATTCTAAAAAGATAGTATGCACAGACTCAAACGGCCATATCAAGCCGACAAGCTTCGGCGGGACAAAAGTTGAAGCCGGAAAAACCTACACCGCGATGATAGATGTCAACATTGACTCCGTTTCGGGAGGAAGTCTTTATCTGAAAGCTACTGCGGGTTCGGTTACAGAAAAGAGCCCCGAAATCACATCTACGGGAGGCGGATGGATGCCTCTGAGTGCGGTTATTACCGTTCCGGCCGGCACTTCCGAGCTTGATGTTGAACTGGTTTTCAAAGACTTTACTGGTACTGTTTACGCAGACGCGGCTCACGTTACCGTGGGAAGCAAGCTCGCATATTTCAATCTGATTCCCGATTCGGGTTTTAATGCTGAAGACAGATATAACTCAACAGACTGGACATGCACATCCGGAGGCGCAATATATACCGGATTTGCAAGAATCAGAGGTTCGCTTATCGAAAACCATTCTGTTTATCAGACCATTCCCGTAAGAGGTGCTGCCGGTGAGGAACTGATTTTCGGCGCTTCTTCAAAGGCTTACGCCGCAGGCTCAATTGACAACACCTACGGAATCCGCGTTAAGTTTATGTCGTCCGGAAGCGTGGTATGCACACGTATTCTGTATTTCAATGTAGATGTAAGCACATGGCAGCATATACATACCGCCGTATCCTCATCGGCGGCGTTTGACAGCGTAAGAATTGAAATGTTTTATGATACTCAGGTCAACAGCGCAGATTTCAAGGATTTATTCCTTTACAAAGGTTGCGTTTACGGGTATAATTATGAGTATAATAACAACAGACTTGTTACTCAGATGAATAACGGCGCCGGCAGTTCAAAACTTCTGTCTTATTCCGGAGCGGATATAACGGGAATTCAGACAAAAATAAACGGAGAGACATCCGGAAATGTCAGCTATACATATAACAGCGCTCATAATATTTTAACCGCAACGGACAGCACTCAGAATATTACGGTAAGCTACACATATCCGTCATCGGGCAATAAAGGACTGCCCGTATCTTCGACCGTGACCGGCTCTGGCAATCTCTCGGCAACCACTTCTTACGGCTACACATCGGATTATAATTATCTCACAAGCATAACCGACCCGAGCGGAGCGGTTACTCAGTATTCATATAACACAAGTAAAGGCTGGCTCACAAAGGTTACCGATCCAAACGGAAACGAAACGAACTACAGTTACAATGCGAGTGACCTGATAAGCAGCATTTATGCCGATGTGGGCAATGATGTCGCTCAGGTCGGTTATCAATATGACAGCGTCAACCGTCTTACAAGCATATCAAGCGGCGCTTTGTCTTACGG
This sequence comes from Oscillospiraceae bacterium, assembly GCA_902784155.1. Taxonomy (GTDB): domain Bacteria; phylum Bacillota; class Clostridia; order Oscillospirales; family Acutalibacteraceae; genus CAG-177. Next base: position 1,297 of record CACZTQ010000232.1, on the reverse strand, counting down.
GTTCACCTATGACATTTACGGCAGAAGCGATACGATTACAAACTCCGGCTCGGTTCTTACGGATATGACATACAACAGCGACAGTACCGTTTCAAGAGTCGATATGGCAGGAGGCGAGTATTCAACCCATACATATGATGACAGAGACCGCCTGACCTCAACCTCATATAACGGCACACTTGCCTATACATACAAATATAATGACGACAACGCTCTGACAGAAGTATATGACGCTGAAAACGACAATACAGTTGCGTATATTTACGATCAGGCAGGCAGAGTTCTCGGCACGGCTCAGACAAACGGCAGAAGCACGGTCCTTGCCTATGATTCTCAGGGCAGACCGTCAAAGGCGGTTGTTTCCGACAGCGCCGGAACCGTGAGCAGTCAGACCTTTTCTTATGACAGTCAGAACCGGGTGTCGGGAACAAATATCGGTTCAATAAGCAGAAGCGTATCTTATTCTTATGACGGGCTTAACCGTTTGACCGCAAGCACGGGCACATACGCTTCAAACAAAACGGTAACAACGGGATACACCTACAAAACCAACGGAAGCAATCAGACGGAGCGTGTCGGAAGCCTGAGCTATACCAAAACGGATAACGGGAACACCTCGCAGTTTTATGTTACAATCAGCTATGATTATGACGCCAACGGCAATATCACAAGACTGTATGATGACGGCGTTGAAAAAATCCGGTATTATTACGATGAACTGAACCGCATGACAAGAGAGGATAATGTTCATCTCAACTCCACTTATGTCTATACCTATGATACGCGCGGCAATATTCTTTCAAAGAAAACATACGCCTACACAACATCAACGTTGCCCGCGACACCGCAGAGCACATACTCTTATTCATACAATAACAGCGCATGGAAAGACGGAGTAACCCAGTTTAACGGCAGCAGCATCACATACAACGCCGCGGGCAATCCCACCTCATATCTCGGGCACTCAATGACCTGGAGCAGAGGAAGGCTGATGAGCGCTAATTACGGCGGAAACATAACGTTTGCCTATGATTATAACGGCCTGAGAACGGAGAAAAACAGCTCACAGGGAAATTACAGCTATTATTATTCCGGCACTCAGCTTGTAAAGATGACAGACGGCACAAACACCGGATATTTCTATTACGGAGCTGATGGCAGGCCTTATGCGGTTAAGTTTAACGGAACGGTATTCTACTACATCCTGAATCTGCAGGGCAATGTTCTCGCGATATATAACGGGAGCGGAACGAAGGTAGTAAGATACATGTATGACGCATGGGGAAACGGAAGCATT
>CACZTQ010000231.1 GCA_902784155.1 Oscillospiraceae bacterium | reverse complement strand
GCTTGTGAATAACTCGCACGCGCGGGTCTTTCGCCGCGTAAGCGTCGCATATCCCGGGGCAGGCATCGGGCGAGCCGTCATCGACAAGCCACAGCTCAAAATCCTCAAAGGATTGAGAGAGAATGCTGTCAACACAGCGCGCCAGATATTTTTCTGTTTTATAAACGGGAACAATTACGCTTATGAGAGGCATATTACAATCCAATCTTCAATATATTTCTGATTTTGCAGGTCGGCGCGGGCAAAAGCCTGAACGCGGTGTACCAGAGCTTATATTTAAAATCCGTAACGGAATAAACCGCTTTTAAATCCGAGGCGAGGAACATTGAATGCAGACGCTCTCTGAATCCCCGGTATTCCGCAGTGTCACTAAGACGGCAGAGCCACTGATAATGATACATACAAGAGCCGGCGTAGGCTCTCTCCGCAAGAGGGTAAAGATCCGGAAAATCCGACTTTACGGCATCGGCGCGCATCCTGTTTGCTTTGAGGGCGTCAAATCTTTTCTCCGTGTATTCGCTGTTCATTGTGCTTCCCTCGCGCTGATAATAGGCATACAGCTTTTCCCCGGTAAGAAGAATTCTGCCGGAATTCGCGAGGGCGCGGTAAACCCACATAACATCCTCGTTTATCATCCCCGTATCAAACGGGGTTTCTTTGGCAATCTCCGCCCTGAGAAGGACGCTGGGGCACGTGGAGGTGATTGCGCCCTCCGCTATAAGCGCCTTCACCGCTTCTTCTTTTGTGAGAATACGAAGGGGAGCGACGTCCTCAGTCACGGAAAAAGAAAAGGGATAGCTTTCGAATTTTTGCATGGCGCACTGAATCATATCGGCTTTATTGGCTTTAAGGGAATCCAGCAGGCGCTCATACATAACGGGAGAAACAATGTCATCGCTGTCAACAAATCCGATATATTCTCCCCGGGCGGCTTCAATGCCCGCGTTTCTCGCCTCTCCCTGACCGCCGTTTTCCTTGTGAATAACGCGGATGCGGGAATCGCGGCGGGCCCATTCGTCGCACATCGAGGGGCAGTTATCGGCCGAGCCGTCGTCAACAAGGATAATCTCGAGATTATCATATGTCTGACCGGCGACCGATTCAACGCACGCGTCAAGATATTTTTCGGTATTGTAAACGGGGATAATGACACTTATTAAATCCATACTGTTACCCTGCGGAATAGCCTGTTTCGGCCAGAAATTCCGTAAATCTTTGATAAAATACCTCCGCGCCCGAAGCGTTCATATGGTCGCTGTTTGAATAATATCCCGGGTCTGACGAAAGCTGAGGATCATGAGACAGATTGAGGTAGGGGACTCCGGTCGCCTCAACGACTTTATTCACCGGGTCAAAATAGCATTCATTGAGTTCTTCTTCGGTAAACCTTTCATTCAGCGCATAATATACCGGTGTGGTGACAAGCAGGGGCTTAAACCCCGATTCAAGGCAAAAATCAACCATATCGGTTAAAATTTTTATATTGTCGTCAATGTATATTTTGCCGGCAACCATATAGCCCGAGCGCCAGCTTTCCGCTCTTCCTTTTGCGTGAGCGTAAAGCTCTTCATCGGGAGCGGATTTCTCCGCTTGCGTCGGAGCCGCTCCTCCGGCGTCCGGGGTAACGGCGGATAGTTCCTCCGCTCCGCCGGATGCATCGCCCATCATTTCGGCGCCTATGTCACGCTCCTGGTCCTTGATTAAATCTTTTATCAGAAATTCACCGCTTCTGAGGACCGGGACATACTTTGCGTTAATCAGCGATTCAAAGCTGAATCCTCTTATATATTTGCGGTCGAGATAGATATAGTATCTTTTTTGCGAGGGCTCCTGTGTTGACATGCAAAAAGAGAAATATGATGTGGGTATGGCTACTATGCACCCCTCGTCAAGATGATCCGAAAACTGCTTCAGGGTCGCGAAATCATGATAAATATCTTCGCCCGAGAGCGCAAAGTTGAATTTTGATTTGTCATCTTCAGGGTATCTGAAGCAGGAAAGGCCGTGACTCGTTCCGAAATTCGCCATGGTTATATGATACGGAACATCGGCCATTTTTTGTATCTCGCCGTAAACATCGCGGTAATAATAACCGCGGACGTAGGCGAAGTTGATTATACCCGTCAGAACACAGACCGCCAAAAGCAATGACGCCGATCTGACTGCGAACTTTAAAAATCTGTTATTCACCGGAATGCTCCTGTCAAAACTGGAAATATATGAAATCCTGCATTTCCGCGCGCGCGAAAAGCAAAATATATGTGACAAACATAACATAGATAATCGCCCTGACCGGCGAACGCAGCTTTGAGAAAACGGAATTGAGCGATTTATATCTGTCAATAACCGAGAGGATGATAAACAGCGGAAGCGTAGCGATAAGCCTGTAGAATTCCGCCCTTGTGCCGAAGATAAGTTTTAATTCGCTGAAAATATATGAGAGACTGAGCGAGCCCCACTTAAACAGGTGAGAAACCGCGTAAGCGGCATCCGCGAGAGAATTCGCTCTGAAGAATATCCAGGCGAAGCAAACCAGAGCAAATGTCAGGGCAACGCTTACCCCGCAGTGCAGATAATAAGCCCTGCTTCCCTGTCTGAAACCGAAAACCTTGTCTTTTATCGGCTTCGTGACCCCGCCGATAATCTGACACAGGCCGTGCACGGCGCCCCAGACAACAAAGGTGATATTTGCCCCGTGCCACAAGCCGCTCACCAAAAATGTTATAAGCAGATTTATGTAACGGCGGAGCTTGCCCTTGCGGTTTCCGCCCAGGGGAATATAGAGATAATCTTTGAACCAGGTGGATAAAGAGATATGCCATCTGCTCCAGAATTCCCTGAGTGAATGTGAAAAATACGGGTGGTCAAAGTTTTTCATCAGTTTAAAGCCCATTACAAGAGCGCATCCTCTCGCAATATCGCTGTAACCCGAAAAATCACAGAAAATCTGAATCGAAAACAAAAATGAAGCTATAATAATCGCAAGGCCGTCAAAAACCCTGATGTTATTGAAAACGGTGTCAACCGCGACGCAGACCGTGTCTGCTATAACGATTTTTTTATAATAACCCCAAAGCATCAGCTTGATTCCGTTGACTGCGTTGTCATAGTTGAAAAAGTGTATTTCGTCAAACTGAGGCAGGAGGTTTTTGCTGCGCTCGATGGGCCCCGCCACAAGCTGCGGGAAGAAAGATACAAACAGGGCGTATTTTCCGAAATGCCTCTGCGGATTGATATCTCCTCTGTAAACATCAATAGAGTAGCCGAGCGCCTGGAAGGTATAAAACGAAATACCGACCGGCAATAACAGCGTGTAGTTAACCGGGCTGTAGTGGATATTTAACCTGTCAAGAATAAGGTACAGCCCCGATGTGAATAATTCAAAATATTTAAAGGTGAAAAGAATGGAGAGATTGATTATTATGCAAGATGCAAGCAGGAGCTTTTTGGCGCGCTTTGACTTCCTGCCCGGTATCAGCAGCGAAACGGTATAGGTCGCGAGAGTGGAAGTCAGCAGCAGCAGGGCGTACGCCGGATTCCAGCACATATAAAAGAAATAGCTGGCGGCAAGAAGAAACGCCCACCTGAATTTATGAGGAATAAGGAAATATACCGTTGCAACAACGGGGAAGAACAGTATAAATTCCAACGAATTAAATAACATTTATTTTCTCCTGCTCAGATAAACGGCATGAACAGCGCTGTAAAAAGAGGGGAAACAGGCCGCAAAAACCGTCTTGATAATATCAATTCTGCTTGAAGTATTTTTTATATAGACCGGCAAAAAGTTTCTTAGTTTTTTGCGCGCAAACTTTACCGCCGAATCAATTTCTTCATTTTTCTTGCCGCCGTAAGTCGCGGCGGAGACGAGCTTTATCCCGTAAAGACGGGCGGCTGCGGCGCAGAGCTTCCGGTTGTTTTCGATGTCTTCAAAGATAATCTCTGCCGCTCTGACCGGGTCTGAAAGCCTGTGACTGCTTATTGAGAATTTTGACGCAGAGTTTTCTCTGACAATGTAACAATAGGGGCAAAAATCCTCAAAAACACTTTTCCTTGATTCTTTGAATAAAAAATAGTTCAATAAAAGGTCTTCATTGTTTTTAAGCGAAAAATCCATTTTCGGATTTCGCGAAGCATTCCGGACCGAGTCGGCGCGATAGAGTTTGCTGCAGAGTGTGGGCTCGATTTTCGAGCCTTCAAGCAGGTCGGAAATGCCCTGCTCGTTATCCTGAATTAAAATTGTGCCCGTATTGTAAAAATATTCAACAGAGCCGCCGGGCTTTACCGTTCTGTAACCGCAATGTGAAATATCTGCGCCGTATTTTAAAGCGTTACCGAGCAGCCGTTCATACATATCGGGGTCAACAATATCGTCTCCGTCAACGAATCCGATATATTCGCCCGATGCCGCTTCAATACCGGAAAGCCTGGCTTTTGAGACACCCTCATTCTGCTTGTGAATCACTTTGAGACGGCTTTCCCCGGC
>CACZTQ010000230.1 GCA_902784155.1 Oscillospiraceae bacterium | reverse complement strand
CTCGCTCTGCCTGACGAGCTGACAGCCGTCGTATTTTTCATTTATCTCCATCGCCTCTTCGCGCGATGAGACGGGCACATAATCCGTGAAATAAGCGTCGGAATCCGAATAGCTGTGAAGCTCGGAATCCTGCACAAGCAGGAGCGCCCCGCATTCACGGCATCTGCCGAGATACCTGCCTCCGTCGTCACGGTCATAGAGAGGGCGGCCGTTGAGCATGGAGCCGTAATCCTCAATACGCTCCACATTTCTCAGATGAACGCTTCTCAGGAGATAATCCTCGATGAAAAATGCCCTGCAGATTTTAACGCCCGTTTTTTTTTCGTATTCCTTCGCCTTTGCCTCCGCCCGCTCAAGGTCGGCCTTCTCTCTCGAGAGCCTTTGCTCCTCCGTCTCGGGAGCGGGCTTTGGGAGGGGCTTCGGGGCAAAGAGCTTTCTGAATTTATCTTTGATACTCACGTTTATCATCCTCAAAAATTATTTAAGGTATTTTTCGTCAAAACGGTCAACCGTTTCAAGAAGGAAACCGTCGAGATAAGTCCTCGCCTTCGCGATGAGCTCATCGGGAATCCCGTAATACGCCTGAGCGACCGAGCCCGTTATGGCGGCGAGAGTGTCGCTGTCCCCTCCGACGGAGACCGCGTTCCTTATCGCGTCCTCAAAATCAGTCGATTCAAAGAACGCCTCAAACGCCTGCGGTACGGTCTGCTGACAGGTTTCGTTGAACTTGTATGTATCCCTGATTTCATCGAGCGTGAAATCCGTTTTATAATAATATTTATTTATATATTCTTTTATTTCTTCTTTGCTTTTGCCCCCGCGCGCGAGGAAAATCGCGACCGATACGGCGCAGGCTCCCTTGACGCCCTCAAAATGATTGTGAGTGCAGTAAGCGGAATTATAGGCGAGGCGGACCGCCTGCTCAAGGGTTTTCGCCGCGAAGCCGCAGGCGCTCACTCTCATGGCCGAGCCGTTGCCGTAGCTGTCGTAGGGCACCGGGTCATACTGCCCGAGCCAGGCGCGGAATTTCCCGCCGTAGCCGGCGTCGGGGTACTTCCTGCCGAAATACTTCATCTCATCGACAACGCCCTTTGAAAAGAGATAATCATTCTCACCGCTGTCAAGAAGGGCCTTGCCGACGGCGACGGTCATAACCGTGTCATCCGTAAAAAAGCATTCCGGAGCGAGCAGCTCAAACTCCTTGCTCCTGTGATTATTGAATTCATATATCGAGCCGGCTATATCGCCGATTATCGCTCCCCACATAAGTTTTCTCCCTTATTATGCAAGTTTTATTGAAACGCAGGCGGGCGCGCCGAGCGACCTGCTCAGCTCATCCGGCTGGCACGAGCCGATATAAAGAGTGATTTCGCCGTCGGGCTCCCTGCGTATTCCGTCGGCGGTGACGGCCTTTATCCAGAATCTGTCAACGTTGAGCTCCTCCGTCTTTGTCTCTCCGGGAGAGAGCTTCACGGGCTTTATCGCGCAGAGCTGATAACGCGGAGTCTCGCAGCGCGAATCGGTAAACCTTGCGTAAACCTGGATTTTTTCATCAATCTCATATTTTCCCGTATTCTCAATTTTTACCGAGAGAGTGATATTCTCATCATCGCAGGAGAGAATCTCAGCCGAAAGATACTCTGCGCTTGAATACGAAAGGCCGAAGCCGAACGGCCACACGGGCTTATCCTCTATGAATCTGTATGTTCTTCCCTTCATACTGTAATCGGTGTATTCGGGAAGCTTCTTTTCGGAATCGTAAATTGTTATCGGAAGTCTGCCGCAGGGGGATTTTTCGCCCGCTAAAAGCTTCGCGATTGCGAGACCGCCCTGAGCTCCCGGGTACCAGGCGTAAAGAATCGCCTTCGCCCTCTCCCTGAGCTTTTCGCCGATGTCAATCGAGGAGCCGCACATAATGACGACAACGACATTTTCGCATTTATCGCAGACCGCCTCGGCGAGCTTTATCTGGACCTCGGGAAGTCTGATGCTGTCCTTGTCACCGCATTCGCCTTCAAGACGGTTGTCAAGGCCGAGGCAGAGCACGGTCACATCGCTGACGGAAGCCACGGCAACGCCGTCGGAGATGATATTCTCGTGACCGTCCCAGCTGCAGAGCTTTTCATAATTATAGGGGCATCCGAGAGACACGCGCACCTCGCTCGAATCAAACACGCGCCTGATTCCGTCTGCGGGAGTGACATACTCGCTCGCCTTGCCCTCATAGTTGCCCTCAAGGCCCGTTATGGAGAGAGCGTTGGGGCCGACGACTCCGATATTCTTAATCGCGTTTTTATCGAGAGGCAGGAAACCGCCCTCGTTTTTGAGGAGCACGGCGGACTGCATCGCCGTCTCGAGATTGAGCTGTCTGTGCTCTCTGCAGTCGAGCTTCTCGAAGCCGATACCGGCGTAAGGTCTTTCGCTCTCGAATTCGCCGAGAAGATGCCTTATCGTGAAAAGGCGGATTGCGGCCTCGGTGATTTCCTCCTCGGTCACAAGATCCTTTTCGTAGGCGTCATAGAGACTTGTGTAGCAGTCGCCGCAGTTTAAATCACAGCCCGCTTTAAGCGCCTTTGAGGCAGCATCCTCCGCGTTTTCAGCGTAGTGATGATGCTCCCATATATCATTGAGCGCTCCGCAGTCGGAGACGAAATATCCTCTGAAGCCCCACTCGCCGCGAAGCTTTTTCTCAATAAGCTCCGTGTTTGCGCAGGCAGGCACGCCGTTGACGGCGCTGTAAGCTCCCATAACTCCCGTAACGCCCGCCTCGACCGTCTTCTGAAAAGCGGGAAGGTAGGTTTCTTCCATATCCTTCGCCGAAACTACCGCGTCAAAGCCGTGACGGAGCTCCTCGGGGCCCGAATGGGCGGCGTAGTGCTTTGAGCAGGCGGAGGCCTTGAGAAACTCCCCTTCGCCCTGAATTCCTTTGATGAACGCGGTGCCCACGGCGGAGGTCAGGAAGGGGTCCTCGCCGTAGGTTTCATGCCCTCTGCCCCAGCGGGGGTCCCTGGCTATATTGATATTGGGCGACCAGTAAGTGAGCCCCTTATAGATATCCCTGTCGCCGTATTCTACGCTCTTGTTGTATTTTGCCCTGGCCTCGGTCGAAATCACGTCGGCGCATCTGCCGACAGTTTCGGGCGAGAAGGTCGCAGCGAGAGCAATCGCCTGCGGGAAGACCGTCGCCGTGCCTGCTCTCGCGACTCCGTGAAGAGCCTCATTCCACCAGTTATATTCATTGATGCCGAGCCTCTCAATCGCGGGAGCGTTGAAGAGAAGCTGCTGCGCCTTTTCTTCGACAGTCATTTTTGAGACAAGCTCTTCCGCCTTTTTTCTCGCGGTTTCATAATTCATAATCATACCTCGCTTCCGGTTTTACAGTATCATTTCCATAACATACTTCTGCGGAGTGAATCCGAGAGCCTCGTAGAAGGCCTTTGCCCGGGGATTCCCCTCCCATACGTTGAGGGTTATCTCATAAACTCCCGCCTTCTTTGCCTCGGATTTTACATACTCAAAGATTTCCCTGCCGATATGACGCCCTCTCTGAGACTCGTCAACGCACAGGTCGTCGATATAGAGATAGCGGAAAGGGACGATATTCTGCGAGCGGGGCATTTCTTTGAGCTCGCATATCGCGTAGCCGAGAACATTTCCCCCTCCGTCAACGGCGGTATATACGGGAGTTTTTTCATCGTTTATTATTTTTTTGACTTCTTCGGCCGTATATTTTGTCGTTCCGGAAATAAAAATATCCGGCCTTGCCGCGGCGTGAATTTCGAGCACCTGCGAGAGGAGCTTCATTATACCGGGCGCATCGCTCTCGCGGGCGGGGCCGATTGAATAATCAGTTTTCATTTTCATCCTTCTTTCTGCGAATTATTATACATTTCATTTTTCCCCGTGTCAATTTGATTATAATTGAATAATAATAAAAAAGGTTCACGGGAGAAGACCTGTGAACCTTCTGAGCGCACGGAAAAATCGCGCGTGATATTATAATTCAACCACCTGCAGGGGCCATTCAAAGCCGTTGAAAATGAAGCCGAGATAAGCGAGGATAACCGAGAATATCCCGCTGTCAACCTCTATGAGCACGGGCATTTCGCTCTTTATTATTCCGTTCTCATCCCTGATTGTGAGATAAACAAGCTCGCTCTCTTTGAAGCTGCCCGCGAAATCCTCTATGACGAGCTCCGCGGCTCCGTCGGGGCCCGCGCCGGCCGTGATGCCGAGGAACTCAAATTCATAATCCGACGGAAGGTTCAGCGCCTTCGCCTTGAGATAGAGCCTCTTGTTATAATCCGCTTTGACCGTTTCGGTTGACGGGAGCGACATTATACCCACATAGGCCGAGTCAACATAGCCCGTGACTCCTCCGAAATAGATTTTATACCAGGTTTTGCCGTTTACGGTGACCGTGTTGATAATGTTGAGGGCTTTGCCTCTTGTCGCGCCGCCGATTCTGCTTGATGACGCGTCCGGAGCCTGCCTTATATTGACGCTGCCCGCGGTGACCATACCCACCTCTTCGACAAGCTCAACATTCTGGCTGAGGATAAAGACGTAGCCGGAGCCCGATTCAATCCTGTACCAGACCTTGCCGTCTGCCTTGACGGTCTCGGCAATTATAACCTCATCCCCGGAACCGAGAGTGCCGGCGACGGGGCCGTCTGTGTTAGTTTCTTTGAAAGTCTGCGCCCCGGAAACCGAGACGATACCGAATCTGCCCTTCTGAACGGTTTCGGCTCCCGCGGGTATAAGCGCGCAGGCCGAAACTGCGGCGAGGACAAGTAAAAGCGAGATGATTTTTATAAAGCGTTTCATAAAACCCCTTCTTTCAAGGCCGCTTGTGTTTATTATCCTTCGTTAAAATAATAACACAGACCCTCGCTTTCAGTCAAGCGCGGCTTATATATTTATCTTGTAAATGAATAATGTTTGTGATATTATATGACGGATAAAAAACTCACGGAGGATATTATGAACGTACAGATTCTCAAACTGCTCGCGAAGGACGCGAGAATGTCAATAGCCGATCTCGCCACGGTGACAGGGCTCGGCGAGCAGGAGGTTTCGGCCGAAATCAAGGAAATGAAGGACGAGGGACTCATAAGGGGCTTCAGGACCGTTATCGACTGGGAAAAGCTCGATGAATTCTATGTTTCGGCGATGGTTGAAATCAAGGTCACCCCGAAGCCCGGTCTCGGCTTTGAGGATATAGCCAAAAAGATAGCGAAATTCCACGAGGTTGAGAGCGTCTATCTGCTTTCGGGCGACTCGGACCTCTGCGTGATAGTCAAATGCAAGACCTTCCAGGATGTCTCGAGATTCGTCGCAAAAGAGCTTGCTGTTATGGAGAGCGTGACCTCCACCAAAACTCAGTTTGTTATGAGAAGATACAAGGAGCTCGATGTTGATTTAGAGGTGACCGATCCCGACGAGCGGGGAGTTGTTTCATCTTGCTGAATTACGACAGAATACTCAACGACACGATAACGGAGATTCAGCCCTCGGGGATAAGGAAATTCTTTGACATCGCCGCCACGATGCACGATGTCATCTCCCTGGGCGTGGGCGAGCCCGATTTCCCGACGCCGTGGAAGATAAGAAACGCCGCTATAAAATCCCTCGAGAGAGGCAAGACCGGCTACTCGGCAAACAGAGGCCTCGCCGAGCTCAGACGCGAAATCTCATATTATCTTGAGAGAAAATACTCGCTCGTCTATCATCCGCAGGACGAAATCCTGATAACGGTCGGCGGAAGCGAGGCAATCGACGCCGCGCTCAGGTCCATCATAAACCCGGGCGACGAGGTTATTATCCCGCAGCCGAGCTACGTCTGCTATGTGCCTATGGTGCAGATGGCGGGAGGAATACCCGTTATCACCGAAAACAAGGCCGAAAACGGCTTCAAGCTCCTCGCGGAAGAGCTCAGGGAAAAGATGACATCAAAGACGAAAGCGGTCATTCTCCCCTACCCGTCAAACCCAACCGGGGCGATAATGGAGAGAGCCGATTTTGAGGAGATTGAGCAGGTCATCAGGGATACCGATATAATGCTCCTCTCGGACGAGATATATTCCGAGCTCACCTTCAACGGCAAGAAGCACGTCTCACCCGCATCTGTGGGTACTCTGCACGAGCGCACCGTTGTTGTCAACGGATTCTCAAAGGCCTTCTCAATGACGGGCTGGCGTCTCGGCTACACCTGCGGGCCCAAAGAGATTATCACCCAGATTACGAAGCTTCATCAGTATTCGATAATGTGCGCGCCGACCACCTCGCAGTACGCGGCCATAACGGCTCTGAGAGACTGCGACGAAGAGGTCGCCGCAATGATTGAGGAATATGATACACGCCGCAAGCTGATGGTCAGCGGATTCAACTCAATCGGCCTTGAATGCCGCGAGCCTGAGGGGGCGTTTTACGCATTCCCGTCAATAAAATCAACCGGGATGACGAGCGCCGAATTCTGCGAGAAGCTCCTCGCGGCCGAGAAGGTTGCCGTCGTACCGGGCACGGCTTTCGGCGACAGCGGCGAAGGATATGTCAGAGCTTCATACTGCTACTCGACAGACCATATCCGCACGGCGATTGAAAGAACAGGGAAATTCCTCAGAACACTCTGAAAACAGCGGGAGCTTTAATGCTCCCGCTTTATTTTTTATTTTAATTGACGATTCGTTATTTTTTTGATATTATATAATGGAATTAAAACGGAATGCGAAGGCATCCGGTTGGAGGGTTATTATGGATTTACGTATCAAAGAGCTTCCCGTGAGCGAAAACGGCTACGCCGAAACCATGAAGGAAAAGGTCGAGCCTTTTCTCGCCGGCTGCCGCAAGGAGGATTTCTTCCGCGGTTATGACGGCAACGATATCCACT
>CACZTQ010000229.1 GCA_902784155.1 Oscillospiraceae bacterium | reverse complement strand
GGAATATCCGCGCGAGGCCGTCAGGGCTCTTCGGGCATAACGAGCGCGGCGACGAGATAGAGAATCAGACCGCTGCCGCCCGCGAGGCAGAAAATGACGAGTGCGAGGCGTACAAGAGTCGAGTCAATTCCGATGTATTCCGCGATTCCGCCGCAGACTCCGGCGAGCTTCCTGTCGGTTTTGCTTTTATAAAGTTTTTTCATCTTAGTCATCTCCGTTTCTTTTTTAACCTTTTGCGGTTTGTAATATTGTATAACGGAGCGCTCCGTAAATAAACCGTACCTTGCGTGAAATAGAGGCCGCAAAACGCGCCGCTTTGAGAAATAAGCGGTGTTATTTTACGCCCGTTTTTCCGCTCTCTTATTGTAAATCAGCCTCAGCAGAGCCGCCGTGCCGATGAAAAGCCCGATTCCGATTATCAGCGCCGGGAGCATGAGAGCGTAGGCGGCTGGCATCGGGCTTTCTCTGCCCTTCGCAAAAAGATCCGTGTAGAAATCCGGTCTGTAAAACGGGTAGGGATAAAAATGCATTTTACCCGCAGCGCCTCTTATAATTGAAAAAATGGAGTAAACGAGCGGATATATTCCCGCGAGAAGAGGCGCCTTTCGCGGAATCTTTTCATCCGTCGCCGGGAATAAAAAGAGAACCGTCATGAATACGGGCATTATTACGTGATGAAACATCTGCGTAAAGCTGTGCATTGCGGAATACGGCGTATTCCATCTCAGCGGAGGAGACATTCCGAGTAAGAATCCCGAGTTGTAAACGAGCCCGGTGATGATTATATAGGTGGTGACAAAGAGCGTAACCGTGGGGTTAAAGGCAAACTTCCGCGCTCTTTTTGAGCCGTAGAGCGCGGCGGCTCTTATTATCAGATAAACCGATGAAAAAATGTTTGACTGCAGCGTGAAATATGAGAGCACATTATAAGCGCCGTAGTCAACCGGATAATGCTTCGGGTCATACTGAAACTGATAGCAGGTCAGCCTCCAGACCACGATGAGGATGCCGAAAATCCCAAACAGCAGAAGCAGAAACGCTCTGAGCTTTTCGCGTGTTTCTCTGTCAGTATTCATCGCGGAAGCCTCCTTGAATAATAAACGCCGTTCTTTTTGAGCCAGCGCTCCCTCTCATAATAATCGGGCATCACCCGCAGAATCTCGGCGTAAAACTCCTTCGAATGATTCATGTGTTTCCTGTGGCTGAGCTCGTGCACCACCACGCTGTCGAGAATTTCGGGAGGCATCTGCGTCAGCAGGCAGCTGAAGCTGAGATTCCCTTTTGAGGAGCAGCTTCCCCACATTGTCTTGGGATGGCGGATGCTGATTTTATTGTATGTCACGCCCATCATATCCGCAAAGAATATAACCCTCTGCGGAATAACCGCCTTTGCGAGGCGGGTGAATTCCTCGAGCTCAGCGGCGGTGTATTCAGGCTCGGAGTTTTCGGGAATGTTCCTGTATTTTTCGAGAGTCTTTTCAATCCACTCCGACTTTGAATTCACAAACGCCTCAATCTCTTTATACGTCATCCTCTGAGGAGCCCTGACGGTCAGTTTGCCGTCGGGCCTTATTTCCAGAGAGACGGTTTTACGGTTGCTTTTGATTATATCGGGGTTGTATTTCATAATTCACACCGGCTCGATTCCGCCGAATATCTCTTTTCTGTGGTTTTTGTCTTTGTCAAAAAAGTAAACTCTGCCGCCTTCGTTTCCGTAAATGACCGAAAACTCTCCGTCGCGGTAAACGAGCGCGGCTCCGTTGTCGGCCGCGAAGCCGGAGTAACGCCTGCCTCTGACCGCATCCTCAAACGTATGCCAGTCGCCGCCCTGAAAGTGAGGGCAGGCGGAGTAGGGCAGAATCCCGAGGCAGTCAACAAACATAAAGGCGCCGTCCTCACCGCAGTCGTCATACCCTTCGGCAAACCAGCACATCATACCCGAGCTGAGACCCGAGAGGATAATCCCTCTTTTGTATGCCTCGCGCAGGATTTCGGATGCGCCGGTGCGGTTGAATGTATTCATCATAAACTCAAGGTTTCCGCCGTCGGCATAGATTATATCCGCGCCGAGAAGGATTCTCTCCGCTTCGGCGTATGTGAGCCCGGCGCCGGTGAGCTTCAGCACACTGCAATCGCATCCGAGCGAAACGAAAGTTTTGAGAGCGTCGTTGTCTTCATCGCAGATATCAAAGCTTGCCGTCGGGAGAAAGACAAGACGCGGCTTTTCTTTTCCGGCCAGCGAGACGATATACTCCGCGATATTCAGTATTTCTCCGTTATCGTATATCCCGCCGCCGATACCTGTTACAGTACCCATATTTTCTCCGGTTTCAGATGAGCTATTTATTTCTTCTGCTCAGGAGCACCGCGCCTGTGACAGCGGCGCCGACAGTGCCGAGCACCATTCCCGCCTCCCTGAAGAAGGTCTTTGTGCCCTCGATGCTGACCGGGGCCATCTCATAGAGAGCGTATTTCCATTTCAGCTCTTTGAGGTCTCCGAGCAGGAGCTTATAAGTGAGAGTTGAGCTTTCAAACGAGCCGTCGGGCTTTATATCGAGATACCTGACGCCTCTGTCAAGGCTCGGCCCGTACGCGCTGAAGCTGCAGCCCTGCGTGAAGCCGAGTTTTATCCCTTTATAATCCGAAAGGAAGCTGTCGTTGTGGTTGTGACCCGCGAGCAGTGCCTTCATCTCGCCCTTTTCGAGGAAGGCCTCAACCTCGCCGCTGTTTATCTTTGAGGTCGCGGGCGATTCCCTCATAAAGGCGCGGATTGAGTCAACATTGTGAGGGTTGAGCTTATACCATTGGTTTTTGAAGTTGCCGTATGCCCTCACGCTACCGTAAGAGAATCTGCCGGCGCGCTCGAGGACTTCGAAAAATTCGGGGGTCGGAATATGCTGAAACGCGAACGACGGCAGGGGAGAGCCGCATTTCTCTTCATAAGAGTCCCTCGTCTGCCGGTACCATTCCACCTGGTTTTTGTGAAGGGTACCGAATCCGCCCGCGCCGTCTTTGGCGTGAGTGTCAAAGAGATAGATGAGCACCTTGTCGTCAACGCTCAGGCAGAATGTCCCCTCGTCGCCGGGCCCGGGGCCTTCGCTCCACACGAAGCCGGGAAGGGACTTATATATCTCAAACTGCTCGGAGTTGCTTATTCCGCACTCGCTGTCGTGATTGCCGAAGGTCGCGGTGAATTTTATTCCTCTGGCCGTCATCGGCCTGCATATATTTTTTATGACTGCCGCGACTCTCTCTTTTCCTCCGCCGATAAGGTCGAGGGCGTATCCTTTTATCTGGTCGCCCGTGAGAATGACGAGGTCGGGCTTCGCCTCATCGAGCGCCGCCTCAATAAGGCGGATTGTATTCGGGTTGGTGCGGTACTGCTCCTGAATATCCGCAATCTGCATCACTCTGAAACAGCCGCTATCAAAATGAAGATCCGCGCTGCGCATCGTATCACTCCGTTATTATTATATCAATATTTATAATATCACAGCGGTATTGATTCAGTCAATAATTAACCTTAACTAAAAATGCCGTTGTTATTTGACAACGCCCGCGCGGTAATATATAATATAAGGGTACGAAAAAGTCGGGGAGCAGATATGATGAATTATTTTGAAGCAAGCGAAAAAGCGGCGCGTCTGCGTGATATTCTCAATTATCACAGCCGCAAATACTATATTGAAGACAGCCCGGAAATAGAAGACGACGAATACGACAGGCTGCAGCGCGAGCTCGCGGCGATAGAGAAGGAATACCCCGAGCTCATCACGCCCGATTCGCCCACTCAGAGAGTCGGCGGCAGCGTTGAGGGAATGTTTGAAACGGTCGTCCACACCGTCCCGCTCGAGAGCCTTCAGGATGCCTTTGACCTTGACGAGGTCAGGGCCTTTGATTCGAGAGTGCGCGCGGTTTCCGACAAGGTCGAGTATTCCGTCGAGCCCAAAATAGACGGCCTCTCGGTCGCGCTCGAATACGAAAACGGCGTCTTTGTCAGAGGCTCCACAAGAGGAGACGGAAATCAGGGCGAGGATGTCACCGCGAATCTGAGGACAATCAATTCCATACCTCTGCGCCTTAATGAGGATATACCCTTTATCGAGGTCAGGGGCGAAGTCTTTATGCCGCGCGGCGTTTTCGCGAAGCTCGTTGAGAAGCAGGATGAAAACGGCGAAAAGCCCTTCAAGAATCCCCGCAATGCGGCGGCGGGCTCCCTCAGGCAGAAGGACCCGAGAGTCACCGCCTCGAGGCAGCTTGACATCTTTGTCTTTAATGTTCAGAGAAGCAGCGGGCAGAATCTCACGGGCCATAAGCAGTCGATAGAGTATCTGCGTTCTCTCGGCTTCAAGACCATTCCGTTCTGCAATAAATTCACCGATATAGACGGCGTTATAGGCGAGCTTAAAAGAATCGGCGAAATCCGGCAGGGGCTGGCCTACGACACCGACGGCGCGGTTATAAAGGTTGACAGTTTCGCTCTGAGGTCGGAGCTCGGCAGTACCGCGAAATTCCCCAAATGGGCGATTGCTTTCAAATATCCGCCCGAAGAGAAAGAATCCGTTGTGACCGATATTGAGGTCACGGTCGGAAGGACCGGCGTGCTTACTCCGACAGCCGTTTTCAGCCCCGTTCTCATTTCGGGCTCCACGGTAGCCAGAGCAACGCTTCATAATCAGG
>CACZTQ010000228.1 GCA_902784155.1 Oscillospiraceae bacterium | reverse complement strand
GACTCGCGCGAGGAGGAAACGCAGGTGAGATGCGCTATTGTGGGCACACCGTATTTATCGCTTATTTCTTTCGCAATATCGAGAGTGTATCTGCTCGTTCCGCCCCCGGCGCCGTAAGTGACGCTCATAAATGACGGGAGGAGCGAAGCAATTTCATCGACCGCCTTTTCGACGGCGTCAAAAGAGTCGCTTGTCTTGGGAGGGAACACCTCAAATGACAATGAAATTTTTTCGGATTTCAGAAGATTTGAAATTTTCATACAATCACACTTTATTTACAATTTATACAATTATTTTCCCATTTCATTTCATAATCGCGGCGTATAATAAAACCACCACGAAGGAAGGAAGAATTCCTATGAAACCGGGAAAAAATTGTGTTATGATATGCGTCACTCCGCAGGAATCCTGCGTGAGACTGATTGAGTCGGGGATTGAAATTGCCCGCGAGCAAAACGGCGAGGCCGTTGTTGTGACCGTCATAGGCAATCAATATAAAAATGACATTGCGGCGCTCAACTGTCTTTATGACACTGTTGAGAAAAATAATCTTCATATGAAAATGTATTTCAATAACGAGCCGGCCATTACCGCGGCCGTTGTAGCCAAAAGGATTGGCGCCGGCGCCATTGTGACAGGTCTCCCCGAGGATGACGGCGGAAGATTCATAGCTCTTCTGCGCGATCTGCTCCCCGATATACCCGTCACGATGATAGGCACGGATAAGACGAGATTCCGCCTTCTGCCTGCAGCGCAGACCCGTGCCGCGGAGCGGATTTCAGTTGAGCACAAGTCCCTTTGAAAACATCTCGTTAACCCGCTTCTTGAGCTGAGTGTATTCCTCGCCCTCAAGGGCGGGGTTATTTTTTAACAGTTTTTCGGCGGCGTAATGCGTTTCTCTGACCGTTTCGCTGTCTGTGAGCATCTTTGTCAGCTTCAGGTCCGGCAGACCGTGCTGCCTTGAGCCGATAAAATCTCCGGGCCCTCTGAGCTTCAGGTCCTCGTCGGCTATCTTGAAGCCGTCCGTTGTCGATTCGAGAATCCCGAGTCTCTCTTTAACCTGCCCGTTCTTTATATCGCTGATGAGAATGCAGGTGGATTTCACATCGCCTCTGCCGACTCTGCCCCTGAGCTGGTGGAGCTGCGAGAGGCCGAAGCAGTCCGCATTCTCGATAACCATTATGACAGCGTTGGGAACATCCACGCCGACCTCGATGACCGTTGTTGAAATCAGAAGGTCTATGTCGCCCGCGGCAAACTGCGCCATAATCTCTTTCTTTTCGTCCGCCTTCATTTTTCCGTAGAGAAGGCCGAGGCGGAATCCTTTGAAAAATCCCGAGGAAAGCTCCTCGTAGAGCTTGACGGAGGCCTTTCTCTCGCTGTCGGGCTCCTCGTCATCATCCGTATCAACGAGAGGGCAGACTATATAGCCCTGATAGCCCGAGAGGATATGCTTCTTTACATAGCCGTATGCCCGCTCTCTTTTATCATAATCGACGACGTAGGTTTCGGTCTTTTGTCTGCCTGCGGGCATTTCGTCGAGAATGCTTATATCAAGGTCGCCGTATATTATCAGAGACAGAGTCCTCGGTATGGGCGTTGCGGACATAACGAGAGTGTGAGGATTCTTTCCCTTTGAGCCGAGCGCGCCCCTCTGATTGACACCGAATCTGTGCTGCTCGTCCGTCACGGCAAGGCCGAGATTTCTGAAAACCACATCTTTCTGAATTATTGCGTGAGTACCGACGATAAGATTGATTTCGCCCGAGGCGAGCTTATCCTTGATCTCACGCTTTTCTTTTGCGGAGACGGAGCCCGTGAGAATCCCGACGGTGATTCCCGTACCGGAAAAGAAACGGGTGAATGTATTGTAATGCTGCCTCGCGAGCACCTCGGTCGGGGCCATAATCGCCGCCTGGAAGCCGTTCCTGACCGCGTTGTAAACCAGCGCGGCGCTGACCGCCGTCTTGCCCGAGCCGACGTCGCCCTGAAGCAGACGGTTCATCGGAACGCCCGAAGACATATCCGCGGTGCAGTCCGCTATAGCTCTTTTTTGCGCTCCGGTAAGTTTGAACGGAAGCAGGGCGCAGAATTCTTCCGAGTAATCCTTTTCGAGCGAATAAGCGGTCGCCTTGCGTGATTTGATTTTTAACCTTGAGAGACCGACCTGAAGCAGGAACAGCTCCTCAAATGAGATTCTGCGTTTTGCCTCGGAGAGAAGGTCGGGCGAGGCGGGGAAATGGATATTCCTTATCGCGTCGTCGCGGCTCATAAGGCAGTAGTCGTTTCTCACGCTTTCGGGGATACAGTCCGGTATCACTCCGACGTTCCCGAGAGCGGAGGCGATAAGCTTCTCAAAATAGTTTGAGTTGAGCTCGGAGGTCTGAGGATAGACGGGCTTCAGCGCAACGCTGCTGTCTGCCTTGACGAATTTCGGCGAAGTCATGGATTTATATCCTCTGCCGAGCGTTGTTATCTTGCCGTAAAAAAGATATTCCTCGCCGGTTTTGAGCATGCTGCCCACATATTTGTTGTTGAAGAAGGTAACCGCCATGACATCCCTGCCGTCGGTAATATCAAAGGAGTAGGTCGTCATCCCTTTACGGATGACGTGCTCCCTGACAACCGAGCCCACAAAGGCGCGCACACAGACGTTTTCGTTAAGCGGAGCCGAGCCGATACCGTACGCCCGGGACCAGTCGAGATAGGTGCGCGGGTAAAATGAGAGCAGGTCGTTCACGGTGTTTATTCCGGCTTTTGAGAGGGAGCGGGCTCTTTTTTCGCCGACCCCTTTAAGCTCGGTAATGCTTGCATAAACATCCATCATTTGATGCTCCAGGTATCAATATCATAAAACACATCCGCGTCACAGCATCTGAAATCGCCGTGCATGGATTTTGTGTAAGAGACGACGGCGTTCCTGTAACACAGGGGCGCAAACGGGATATCGTCATTGAATGTATTGATGAAATCTATAAGTTCACAGCCGCCGCTGAGGAATTCATTGTATCTGAGCAGCGCCGCGTCCGTTTCAAAGATACCGCGGCTTGCTTCGCCCGTGAACAGGGGAGTGAGGTCCATATTCCTGTTGAGCTTGACCTCGCCTATATACATATCAAACGCCACGGAGTTTACGTCATAGAGATACGCCTGCGGCTCATAGGCCTTCATGCGAACGTAAAATCCGATTTCCTCAAGCGAATCGGCGATGATTTCGGCGGCCTCCGATTTGAATACATTCTCGCTGCTGAAGAGAATGGTCACCTCTCTGGTCGCCGGCTCTATTCCGGATTTTTCGATAAGCTCCTTCGCCTTCTCCACGCTCCTTATCCTGTCGGGAGAAATCTCAGAAACGGCGTACCAGTCCGGGTTGAATGGCGTGGCGCAGACTCTCGCGTGAGACCTGAAGGCGGAGCTGACAATTTTTTCTCTGTCTATGGCGAGGCTGACCGCCCTTCTCACAAGAGGATTCGAAAAGAACGAGTCGTTCATATTGAAGCCGAGATAGACGATGTTGTTGATGCCCATATCGACATTGTTTGCGTTTATTCTCGTGTAGTCTCCGCTGTTGAGCTCGTTGTAGCAGAATGACGTGTTGCCTATAACGAGGCTGCTCTCAAACGAATCGCTGTCGTGAACGGCTTCGAGGTTGACGGTCCTGAAAATGGGGTTGAAATCGGAGCGGTAGGGGTTCACAACAAGATATATGTTGTCGCCGTCGCGCTTGTAGGCGTATCTGCCGCAGCCGACCGGGTAGTCAAAATCGCTGCCGTTTTTGATGATGGGGAAGTCGAGGCAGCTGAGCGCGTAAGGGTCCGCTCTTTCGAGATCAAAGACGAGAGAATTCTCGGAGCCGGTGTGGACGGCCGTGAAATTCTCGAGACGGCCCGAAAAGACGGCCGAGGATTTTGCCATATTGAAAGAGGTTATAATATCGCCCGTGCTCACGAAGCTACCGTCGCTGAAGCGGAAATCGTTTATTGTGACGGTCACCATCGAGGAGCCGACAACAGCCGATTTCGCGACGAGCTCAACCGGTTTATATGAGCTGTCGAGCTTATAGAGCCCGTCAAAAACGAGATTCGCTATCTGGGAATTGATTATCGTCTCGCAGAGAGTCGGGTTGAGAGAATCATTCTTTGAATAGGCGAGCTTGAGCGTATTCTGCTCGCCGGACGCCTTCGCGGTAGTTGTTTTTTTGCCGGGCCCCGGCGCCGGATTTTCTCCGCCGCAGGAGGCGAGAGTCAGAAGCAGGACGGCGGCCGCCGTCAATATTGAAATCAGTTTTTTCATATATGTAAACCTGTTTTTCGCAAAATTAGTCTATTTTATTATACATTATAAAGTTATTTTTGTAAACTGTATTTTATTTATAAATTTATAGAGAATTTTTATAAATATTTAATGTTGTAATTTTATGAGAGGCGGAGTATAATAATTCCGTCTAATATTCACGGAGGAAATGCAGATGAAACTCGGAATCGTCGGCCTGCCGAATGTCGGCAAAAGCACACTGTTTAACGCTATCACAAACGCGGGGGCGCAGAGCGCAAACTACGCCTTCTGCACCATAGAACCGAATGTCGGGGTTGTCGCCGTCCCGGATGAGCGCCTTGACAAGCTCGCCGAGCTCTATAATCCCGTAAAGGTTACGCCCGCATTCATTGAATTCGTTGATATAGCCGGCCTCGTAAGAGGCGCGTCAAAGGGCGAGGGTCTCGGCAACAAATTCCTCTCCCATATCAGAGAGACCGATGCCGTCATCCACGTCGTCAGATGTTTTGAAAACGACGATATAGTTCACGTTGACGCGAGCATAGACCCGGCAAGAGATATCGAGACCATCAATCTCGAGCTTATTTTTTCCGATATCGAGATGGTTGAGCGCAGAATCGACAGGGTTTCAAAGGCGCTCAAGGGCGATAAATCCCTCGCGGGCGAGCTTGAGTTCCTCAGACGCGTCAAGGATGAGCTTGAGAATAATGTTCCCGCAAGGAATATCGAGTGCGACGAGAATGAGAAGGCGATGCTCGCCGAGGTCGCGCTCCTGACGGCGAAGCCCGTAATTTACGCCTGCAATCTCAGCGAGGATGATTTCGCAAACGGTATAGATAACAACATAAATTACAAAAAAGTCTGCGAGATAGCGGCGGCGGAGGGGAGCGAGGTGCTTCCCATCTGCT
>CACZTQ010000227.1 GCA_902784155.1 Oscillospiraceae bacterium | reverse complement strand
ATCGTCTTCAATATCACCGACAATACCGCCGGCGTTGTCGGCTGTAGACTCAATTTCTCCGTAGTTATAATTATTGGTATATGTTCCGAAGCCTTTGTTGTAGCCTATGAGGCCGCCGGCATCATCTCCGTTGGAAACTATTTTTCCATAGTTTATATTCCCGTCAAATACATGATGGCTGTCATTGTTAATATTTCCTACGAGCCCGCCGGCAGCAGCGGTCTGCCCCGTTATTGTGCCTCGATTAATGTTACTGTAAAACTTAATATCGGCAGACCCCCCACTTACATAACCGAGCATTCCGCCGGCACAGTTATTTGAAGTTATATTGCCGGTGTTTTCACAGTTTCTGAATTCGGAAGTATCATCTTCAATCCAACCGATAATGCCACCGCTGTCGGTTGTGCTACCTGAAACGGTTCCGCTGTTAGTACAACTGTTTACTGTTGCGAAACCTTTACAATGACCTACTATACCTCCGGCTCGCTGGTTGGAAGCCGTTACTGTTGCGGCGTTTGAGCAGTTTGTAAGAATAATATTTGTATCATCACCGTATTCGCCGATAAGACCGCCGACATATTTGTAACCGGTGACTGTGCCGCCTACAACATGAACATTCTGAACTGTAAGCGTTCCGTTAGCATAACCGACAAGAGCGCCGAAGCCGGCATAGTTACTGGTGTTTCCGTTAATTTGAACGTTGTTTAGAGTAAGATTCTTTATTGTGGTATCCTTAACATATCTGAATAATCCGACACGGTCTTTGTTGTAATCACCGCTCAGACTCATTTTAAAGTTTGAGATTGTATGGCTTTGCCCATCAAATATTCCTTTGAAATAGTGTCTGCAATTATAGTTGCCAATCCCAAAAACTCCGCCTTCTTTTTTTCTTTCCTGCCCTATACCGCTGAAAGAAATGTTATTAAGGTCGATATCAACATCAAGATAAACTGTATAATTTTCATAGTTCCCACATTTATCTTCATCCTTATTATTATCGGCTCTAACCTGCTCTGCGAAGTACGCAAAGCCCTTAGCGGATTTTATGTGAATAACATTATTCGCTATAGTGATATCATTGCTGCTGTTTCCGGTGCTACCATCCCATACGCTTGCCGCGCTGGCCTTAATCATCATGCCCGGAATTCCCGCGGCGAATACGCCGAATGCGATTACGACACTCAGCGCCAGCGATAATAATCTCTTACCTTTTTTCATTTTTACTCCTCCGGTTTCATTTATTCTGAAGCAGTTACACAAGTTATTACATACAATATTCCATTATAACACTCCAAGTCTAACAAAAATTAAATAATAAGTCAATATAAATTTCTATAAAGAGGGAGTCATTTTTACGCGGTTTTCCGTGAATAAGCACAGAGTTCGGGAAGCCCCCGCCCGGAGCATAAAAAAACGCCGCGAAAGCGGCGCTTCAATCAGAAGAATTTCCATTTTGAAAGCAGGTAACCGGGGATAACGACAACCGCGAAAAATGCCCACGAAACGAGCGTGAAGGTTCTGACGAATTTAAGCCCGTTTCCGGGGTACTCCTTGACATAGATACGGTAGTTTATGACCGAGGCGAGAGAGCCGATAAGCGAGCAGAGACCGGCGGTGTCGGCGCCGTAAATCAGCCCCGCGAAGTTTTTGGTGAAGGGATAGAGGACAATCGAGGCCGGGACATTCGAGATGACCTGGCTTAAACCTATTGCCCAGAAGTATTCGCGCCCGCCGACGCTCCTGCCGAGAAAGGCGGAAATCTTTTCGTTCCCGGCGATTGACGATGAAAAAATGAAAAAGCAGAGGAAGGTGAGAATCAGCACATAGTCAACGCGCAGGAAAATCCTTCTGTCCGCGATAAAAATGACGGCAATCACAAGCGCCAGCGCCGCCCACCAGAGGGAGGTTCTCGTGACTATAACGGCCAGTACGCCCGCGAAAAGCACAAGGTATGTGATTCTCTGAGGTTTTCTTTCGGGCAGCCACGTCTCATCGTTATGAGTGAAGGTGATTCCTTCCTTTATCTTCCCGCGATAGAGTACGGTGACAAAGATTATGAGAAGCGCCGCGCTCATAACCGACAGGGGCAGCATGTGAAGAACAAAATGAGAGAATCCGATTCCCTTTGCCTGACCGTAAAGAAAGAGATTCTGCGGCGAGCCGAAGGGGGTCAGAAGCGAGCCTCTGATGGCCGCGATATTCTCCATAGAAATAACGGGCAGAATGTATTTCTCACACTCTCCGCTGCGAAAGAGCATTATCGTCAGCGGAACGAAAATAATCAGCGAGACATCGTTTGTCACAAACATCGAGGTAAAGAAAACCCCGAATATCAGAAAGAGCGAGAGAGCCGCCTTGGTTTTTATTCCCGAGGCGAGATTCACAACGGGTCTGAGCACATTCTCTTTTTTGAAGCCCTCAAGAACGCAGAGCATCATAAGCAGGGTGCCGAGAGTGCGCCAGTCGATTCCGGCAAAGAAGCCTTCCCCCGGCGGAGTTATGATAAGACCTGCCGCCGCCGCGATGAGTGAAACGGTCAGCATCATTTCTTTTTTGAAATAAACGAATACTTTTTTCATACGGGATTTCCGGCTTTCGCTTTGATAATAACGGGAGTATTATATCGCAGGGAATGAGAATTTTCAACGGAAAAACGCTTTATTTTCGCTTAATCTAAAATTTTGCTTGATTCCTGAGGAATGCTGTGATATAATTTCGCGCGGATATTAAATATTGTTCGTATGAAGTGCGCAGAAGAGCGCTGTCTTGACTGCTTGCTGACGAACTCCGGAGAATTCCAACAAGATTGGATGCCGAAGGTGCAAAGGGGCTCTGCCCCCGAATCTCTCAGGCAAAAGGACGGAGGTAATGAGGAAATGATATTCCCGGTCGGCAAGTGATTGCCGGCTTTTCTTTTTATACGGACAGAGGGAGAAACTATGCTTGATAATATTTTAGCAGCAGTCGAAAATGTCAACAATGTCATCAACGGCATTGTCTGGGGCTGGCCCGTCATTATCCTCATCCTCGGTACGGGAATCATCCTCACAATCAGAACAAAGGCCCTGCAGATTACGCATTTCGGCGAATCGCTCAACACGACCATTATCCCCACCCTCAAGGGCCTTGGCAAAAAGAAGGCGGAGGACAGCAGGGTGAATTCCGTCTCTCAGTTTGAGGCGTTTTCAACCGCGATATCCGGAACTGTGGGCACCGGCAACATCGTCGGCGTTGTCTCCGCCGTCCTCACCGGAGGCCCCGGAGCTGTATTCTGGATGTGGGTGTCCGCGTTTTTCGGTATGGTCACTAACTACGCCGAAAACGTGCTCGGCCTCTATTACAGAAAAAAGGATAAGAAAGGCAACCTTTCGGGCGGCGCTTTCTACTACATAGCTTACGGTCTCAAATGGAAGTGGCTCGGATATGTCGCCGCCGTATTCTGCATGCTCGCGGCGGTCGGTATGAGCGGAGTCCAGACCAATAAAATATCGGGAACGCTCGCCGAGGCGTATTCACGCGCGACCTCCTCGGGCAGCACCTCGATGGTAAGGCTGATTGTCGGCATAGTCGTCGCCGTGATGACCGCCGTTGTCATAATCGGAGGCATCAAGCGCATAGGCAAGGTTGCCTCGATGCTCGTTCCCTTCATGTCTCTTCTGTTTATCATAATGTCGGTTATCGCGATAGTTATTCATTTCAGAAACATTCCCGGCGCATTATCGCTGATATTCACAAAGGCCTTCAATTTCAAGGCCGCGGGCGGCGGAATCCTCGGCTACGGATTCTCGCAGGTTATAAGAAAAGGTATGGCAAGAGGCGT
>CACZTQ010000226.1 GCA_902784155.1 Oscillospiraceae bacterium | reverse complement strand
TTTAGATTTGCCTCAAAATTCCTGAAAAAGCCGAGAATGCCGAGCATTGACCCGAGGGAGTCAAAGAATATTTCGCTCACGATGAGCGAGCCTGTTTCCCTGTCAATCTGTATGGTGGCGTAGGCGCCGTCTTTATAGATATATGTGTATTTCTGCGAATAATACGGCCTATCGGAGTAAGCCCGGGCGCTGTCTCTGACAAAGCAGAGGTTGAGCCCGCCGGCGCATCTGTTATATATCGAGAGGAGCTTTTCCGTGTCTTTACCCTCATACAGAGTCACATCGTTTGTCCTTGGGACTGCGGATAATTCCGGAAACGGAACGCACGCGCTAAGGCACAGCCCGGTCCTTTCATAGCCGAATCTCCTGTAATACCCCTCGGAAAACGGGTACAGGATGCTGATGTCATATCCGGGATTCTCCATAAGGCGGGCAAAGAGAGCGGTCACGGCGCCCTTCCCTCTGTGCTCGGGCTTCGCGGCAACGCCTCCGACGGCGGCGCAAGTCAGAATCCCGCCGTCATAATAACACTTTCTCTCATTCAGCTCAAAATCCGCGAGCAGAGTCCTGCCGTCATCATCAAAAGCTCCGAGTACCTTTTCGCAGGGCAGGGCCGAGTCGGGGTTCCCTATTTCACAGGAATAGGAAAACGCCTGAGAAGTGATTTTATCGTGCTCGGGGACATCGTCCGGGGTCAGAAATCTGATAATCATATTTATCTCCTGTGGGTTTGTTTTGATTGTTTAAAGGAAGTTTTGCCGGCGCATCAAATTCCGGGCTCACAGCCGCGGCATCCGAGAACCGATATGTTTTCAGCCGGCATTTCAACGCTCAGGAAGCGACCGACCGGCTTCACAGCTCTTATATCTTCAAAACGGATATTTTTTATACGCGGTATTTCGCTGCCCGGGTAGTAGCTGTGAAGATAACCGTCATCGTTCATATAAATCAGAGCCGCGCGCTCTCGCGGCTGTTCAAGAGTCAGATTGCGGAATGTGATATCGCTGCAGCCCGCCTCGAGAGAAATCTCCCGTGGGCTGTATGCTCTGTGTGTTTTAATCCAGAAGATACCGTCGAGCACCTCACTTGCCCCGTCAAAGAGCGGCTCCGTCACGGAAACATACCTTCTGTCATCCGGGCGCATCACAACGCGGTACATCCCGTTTCCTGTCCTCACGGCGTCGGAATGGCAGACGGTCATACCCCTGACCCAATCGCGCGCGGTGCCCGCGAGAATGCGGATAAAGAGCGAGCCTTCCGCGCCGTTAAGGTCCGTGCAGTTTTCGATAAGTCCGCCTGAAATACTGCCGAAATTCGGATTCGATACGGAATAGTCGGCGCAGTTGAGCGCTATGGCGTCATCGCCCGTGCGGAATTTACCGTTACGCAGGATGAAATTCCTGCCCGGCCCGAAGTGTACTCCGTCCTTCTTTCCCTCAATGTGAATATTCTCTATGGTTACGTCCTCAAAATCCGAAACCTGTATGCCGTAATCCTTAGAGAGAAGGTCTGTTATCGTGATATTGCGGATTTTAAGATGCCTTATATAAAGAAACGAGATATGCCCTCTGAGACCCGTGACGGAATTCGGAGCGAGCGGAATGGTCCCCGCGTCGCCGTCGGATGATATGGCGGCGCTTTCAACGCCGTTAACGGAAATGTGAGCGCCGTCTATTGAAATGTTTTCGTTGAATTCTCCCGTAAAGGCGCCGTCGTTGACGAATAAATTGCCTTCGAGAAGGCTGTTGCCGAGCGGCACGCGGCGAAGAATCACACCGCGAGAAAATTCAAGATGAGTGTCCGACGGCAGGCGTACGGTGCCTGAAATATCATATACTCCGGGCACGGTTACGCTTACTGTTTCGTATTCTCTGACCGCTCTCTGCAGAGCTGCGGCGTTTGCGCACCCGGCGGCGCCGGGTGAAAAGCCGAGGTCGCAGGCGTCAATCTGTTTTTTCTTTTGATTCATTATTTCACCCGTATTGAAAAAGACCTGATAAATGTGTGTGAAGGCGGGCTTTTATTCCGCCGATAATTATAACGCATACAGCAATAAAAATAAAGCGGTAATTATTATACCTGTCAATTTTCGGATTTGCATAAATTTTTATCAAATATCTTTTATCGCGCGATTATTTATGTTATAATAACTCGAATTGACGGGATATTTATTCCCAACCAAAAATTAACAGGAGAATAAATGATGAAAGTTTTACACAGAGTGCTCGCGTTGATACTTTGCGTGATGCTTATTGTACCGCCCGCCTTATGCGCGGCGCAGGAGCTTGAGACCGGCGCCCCGTCCGAAGGGCTTACCGCAGCTTCTGCAACCGATGCGGCCACGGCAACCGACACCGGTGCGCAGGAGGAGACCGAATCCACCGCGACAGACACGCCTGCGGTAACGGACAAACCTACGCAGACACAGGAGCCCGAAGACGAAAAACCCGCTCCGGAGCTTATTCTCTCGGATGCCCAGATAAATGTGACGGCCGGCGCCTCGATTCAGCTCAGGGCCTTTCTCAAGGATTCCGGCGTATCTCCCGACGGTGTTGTGTGGTCATCGGCCGACACCAAAATCGCAACCGTCGATAACCGCGGTGTAGTGACGGGCGTTTCGGCAGGCAGCGCAGTGATTACCGCCTCCCTTGCCGGCGCAGAGAATAACGCGGGCGCATCCTGCAAAGTCAATGTCACCACAAGGCGCCTGTTTCCCCAGATGTTTTTGTCGATAAACTATACATATACAAAAATGGGAGACTATTTTTATTCCGATAACAACGGCGCCTGGCAGAAGCCGTTTGGCTTTATACGCCTTTATGATATCGCGTCCCAGCTTATAGGATACGAATACGATTTTGCCCGCGTTGTTTTCAACTACGGCAATAAGGACTGGCTCATAGAATTCTGGAAGGGCCAGTATGCAATGTTCCAGGTCGGCGGAGAAATCGGAGTTTATACCAAATACGCCACGGGCTTCGGCGATACGGTAGCTTCCGTCTATAACTGCGCCGAGAAGGAAGACTGGCTTGATATGGAAATGTCGCTCTATCATCAGCAGACCGACGGCTCCATGATACGCGAATTTACCCGCGAATACGGCAAATACTGGTGGTGCGACGGCTACAGAATCGGCAGACTGCGCAGAACAAAGCCCGCCGCCGAGCTTAAAATGGTCAGCCGTATCACTCTCAAAGACGAAAAGATGGCCGCCGCGTTTGCCGACGGTATGAAAGCCTGCGGCTTTTCGCTCGGAAGCGGTCCCGACAGCCTGAGGGATGATTCCTATTACCGCGAGGGCTGCGATGTTTATTTCGTCTGGCGCAATCTTACCGAATCGCAGAATATTGTTCCCACCCCCGGCGATGTCGGAATCGGAACTCTGATACAGGCCTTCTTTGCCGGATTTCATCTTCTCGGCGAAGCCTTTGTCAAGGGCATCGGAGCTGTTTTCGGCTCGGGCGGATTGATCCGCCGCTGAGTGTCTTGAATTCTGAGGACATCATCTTACTGAAAATTATTGCTTTATCCTGACCGAAAGCAGGTGGATGAAATGAGAAAATACTGCGCTCACTGCGGATACAAAACAGAAGAAAAAGATCTCAAGTGTCCGATATGCGGAGGTCCTCTTTTCCCGGGCATCGGCGCCGACAGGGCGTGTGACCCGAGAGAGGAAGCCGAATGGAACAGCGGATATCACAACGACTTTGAAGAGGGAAGAAAGACCGGCGAATACTGTGACCCGAGGTTTGAAAAATACGCGAACGGCGGCGAGCATTATCACGGAACTCAGAAGACCACATACACCGCGAACGGGAGCGGCAGCACTCCGGAGCTCACCATGACTCCCAAAGGAGCGGTTATCCTCGCTCTTATCGTCTCTCTGTGTATCCC
This sequence comes from Oscillospiraceae bacterium, assembly GCA_902784155.1. GTDB lineage: Bacteria > Bacillota > Clostridia > Oscillospirales > Acutalibacteraceae > CAG-177. Next base: position 4,540 of record CACZTQ010000226.1, on the reverse strand, counting down.
GTTTGTGGGGCCGATTATTATTATCGCGATGACAAAGGGGCGGGTCACCGAAGGGGCCGCCGCCGCGAGAAAAGCGGCGATCGCGTTCCTGATTCTCACCTTTGTTTCGGCCTTCTTTGCTTCCGCGTCGGGAATCCTCGATCAGCTGAATATTTTCTGATATAAAAAACCGGGCAGCGCGCTGCCCGGTTTAATTATTATTCTGTTTGAAGGGGCCTCAGCTCTGCGCGGCCTGCTGCTCCGCTTCCATTGCCTTCCTGTTTTCGAGGACGGCTTCGTGGATTTCTTCCTTGCGTTTACCGGTGAGTTTGAAGAAGAAGTAGGGGACTCCGGCGAGGAACATCATGATACCGTGAACCACCGTGTAGAAGAAGAGCATGAGTATCTTTGTTTTGAGAGACTGCTCGGGGTTCGGTATCAGGTCTGTCGGCTGAACATACTGGATTATCGACGAATCGCCGTAGAGGATTCTCGGGGCGAGAGCCGTCGCTATAGTTCCGCTTATCAGAGTGCCGATGCCGACAACGAAGGGGAGCGATGCGTCGAGACGCTTGCCGGTTTTGAGCTCGAGATCTTCAAGCACATCCGCCTGGAACATATTGGGCAGAAGGTTCGAAGCGCCGAACTGCAGACCGATAAGGAACAGGAAGAGGATGAATACAATCTGAAGAACGGACGAGCCGTTTTTGAAATATGTGTAGCCGACAAGGAAGGCGAGGGTGTTGATGATGAGCGAATAAACGCCGCTCGCGATATAGAGAACCTTTGAGGTGAATTTTTTGAGAAGGAAGTTTATTATAAGCATTCCTACCGCAGTGCCGATACCTGTGGGCAGACCGAAGAGAAGGAATTTTGAGGTTGAGCCGAGCAGCGCCGCCGCAAGGAAAACGCCCATATAGGTCGAGACTTTTCTGAAATTCTTGAGAAGCTCGCTGATAATGATAACCCACGCGTGAGGGTTCACAAGCACTTCCTTGAAGCCGAGAAGCGGGTTTTCTCTTTTTGCCGTGTAAACGATTCTCTCTTTTGTCATCCTGATTCCGATGAGCATTGTGAGAATACCGACCGCGGCGCACAGAGCCGCGCCGATTATATACTGAGTCGCCTCATCCTTCCAGATAAGACCGATGACGAGAATGATTACAAGGGGAGCGCTGTTGCCGACAGCCGATGAAATGCTGCGGAATGACATAACCGTATCGCGCTCTTTCATATTCGGCGTAAGAACGACCGCGAGGTTATTGATTGTGCCCGCGAAATGCGAAAAGATGCCGAACAGAATTGCGACAGCCACAAGATAAGCTATAAGGATCGCGCCGCCCGCGTTGACTATGGGAGCGGGGGTGACAAATGTGAGCACAAGCAGAACGCCTACCGGAATCGCGCTGAAGAGAATCAGCGGACGGAATTTACCGCTCTTGCCGATTTTGCGGTTGTCGATATACATGGCGATAATGAAATTGAGAAAGAACGGGATAACGCTGATAAGAGTGTTGAAAAGGGAAGTCTGCGATGATTCAAGCTTGAGGACGTTAACGAGATACGCGCTCCTGTAGGATTCAAGCATACCCGTTATGCAGGTATAAAAGAATACTGCGGTGAGATACGCGACAAATTCCGGAGTTTTAATCTGCTTTTCTTCCTTAAAGGGAGCTCCGGTCAGAACTGTTCCTTCGGGCATTATATTTCCTCACTTTCGGTAAAATGTATTTTTATTATAACTTATAATCAATTATTATTCAATAGTATTTGAAGATTTTGGGGTGAGGGCGGTATTGAATAAACAGGAAGCATAATGTATAATAATAAATAACATAAACAAATGCGGCGTAAAATAAGAAAACATTAAAAACCGGAAGGAATAATTATGAAAACATTTATGACATTGCTTCTGACATTCACGACTCTTTTCAGCGGGCTTGCCTCGCAGATTGATTTTATTCTGAATCCTCAAAAATATAACGCGATAACCCTCGATACCTCCCGCGTCCCGACTCCGGTTGAGGAGCCCGAAACGGATGATTTCGTTCAGCTTTCGCAGGTGAGGATGCACTACCGCGTTTACGGTAAAGGAAAGCCCCCGCTCGTGCTCATCCACGGAAACGGCGGAAGCGTGAATTCCCTCAAAGAGGCGGCGTCATATCTCGCCAATGATTTCACGGTTTATCTGCCCGAGAGCCGCTGTCACGGGCAGAGCAGCGACCCGGGAGAAATCTCTTATGAGCTTATGGCAAAGGATATAAAGGAATTCATTGACGCCATGGGTCTCAAAAAGCCCGTCGTTATGGGGCACAGCGACGGCGGAATCAACGCCATCACTCTCGCTTCGATGTACCCGGATGTTCCCGGCGCGATTATTTCAACGGGAGCGAATTCGCACCCGAAGACCTTCAAGCTCTATTTCCCGCTGGGCGTTGCGATAAAGAATCTTTTTGCTCCCGATAAGCTGAATGATATGATGCTCACTCTGCCCGACTTCACGCCGGAGTATCTCGGCAGGATAACCTGCCCGGCTTATATAGTCAGCGGCCAGTTTGATATTATGTGGATAAGCGACACGGTCTATATTCACGAGAATATCAAGGGGAGCGATATGGCGATAGTCAGCGGCGCCTCCCACAGCACCTATATGTCTCAGGACGGCAAAAAGGCCTATGTTCTCGCAACCGGATGGCTTAAAACAATTGAAGGCTGACGGCCGCGCATTTTATTGAATATCTTTGCTCCGTGCAAAATCAAAACCCCTTCCGGAATTCCGGAAGGGGTTAACTTATGGCCTGAATTATTTTACCATGCTGGCAACTTCAGCTGCAAAATCGTCGGACTTCTTCTCGATGCCCTCGCCCTTTGCAAAGCGGGTGAAGCCTTTGATGGTGATGTTCGCGCCGAGCTTCTTGGCTACGTCAGCGACATAAGCGCCGACTGTACCGTCGAATAAATCGGAGCGGACAAACTGCTGATCAAGAAGGCAGATTTCTTTAAGCTGCTTGTTGATTCTGCCGTCGATAGCTTTGCCGAAGATGTTGTCGGCAATGTATTCGTCTTTGCCTGCGACCGCAACTTCAGCGAGCTTGGCAACAGCTTCCTTTGAGAGGAAGTTGAAGAGGAACTTATTCTGCTTCTGCTCTTCGTAAGCCTTGACATCGTCTTCGCCCCAGAGATTGCCGGCGAGAACCTTGTCGATGACTCTCATAAGGATGGGCTTGGGAAGTGAATCGGGCTTGTTGAGAGCGCTCTCAACGGTGATCTTCTTCATGTTTGCGAGCTCATCGGCCGAGATGTCTTCCTTGCGGAGATATTCGGGGCTCATTGCCGCGACCTGCATCGCGACGTTCTTGCCCATCTCAAGGAATTCGGGCTTGTCTGCAGCGTCGGTATCGAAGGATACGAGAACACCGACTGAGCCGCCGCCGTGGATGTAAGAAACGGCTGTTCCCTCTACAAGGGCAAAACGGCGGAGCTGAAGGTTTTCGCGGATTTTAAGGAAGAGCTCCTGGATAGCGTCGGCAACGCTGATGCTGCCGTCGGCGATTGTTGCGGCTGCGAGAGCTTCAACATCGGCGGGCTTGACGGCTACGACCGTCTTGGCTATCTGATTTGCAAGAGCTTTGAAATCGGGGTTGTTGCCGACAAAGTCGGTTTCGCAGTTGAGCTCGACAAGAGCGGAAGCCGCTGCCTCGGTGTAAACGCCGATGGTGCCTTCTGCCGCGATTCTGCCGGCCTTTTTGGCTGCCGAAGCGAGACCTTTTTCACGAAGAATCTCAACGGCCTTGTCCATATCGCCGTCGGCTTCCTGGAGAGCCTTCTTGCAGTCCATCATGCCGACATTTGTTCTCTCTCTGAGAGCTGCTACGTCTTTAGCTGTGAATGCCATTTATTATTCCTCCTCTGCCTTTGCTTCTTCTGCTTCTTCGGCGGGAGCTTCATCTGCTTCCTGTGCGGGAGCGCTTGTCTCGCCCTGTCTGCCTTCGATGACGGCGTCAGCCATAGCGCCTGCTATGAGTTTGACTGCGCGGATAGCGTCATCGTTGCCGGGGATAACATAATCAACCTCGTCGGGGTCGCAGTTGGTGTCAACGATTGCGACGATGGGGATGCCGAGCTTCTTTGCTTCAAGAACTGCTATCTTCTCTTTGCGGGGGTCAACTATGAACATAGCGGCCGGCTGCTTTCTCATCTCTGTGATGCCGCCGAGGAATTTCTCGAGCTTTTCGATTTCGAGGTTGAGCTTGGTGACTTCTTTCTTTGTCAGGCGGTCAAATGTGCCGTCCTGCTCCATGGTCTTGAGCTGACCGAGACGGGCGATTCTCTTTTTGATGGTGTTGAAGTTGGTGAGCATGCCGCCGAGCCAACGTGCGTTGACAAAGGGCATGTTGCAGCGCATAGCCTCTTCCTTGATGGAATCCTGAGCCTGCTTCTTGGTGCCGACAAAGAGAATGTCGCCGCCCTCTGCTGCGATTTCACGGACGAAAAGGTAAGCTTCTTCAAGCTTCTTGACCGTCTTCTGAAGGTCGATGATGTAGATGCCGTTACGCTCCGT
>CACZTQ010000225.1 GCA_902784155.1 Oscillospiraceae bacterium | reverse complement strand
GGATGATTTCATAAAAATCGAACCCGATGTTGTCTCAATTATGATAGGCATCAACGATACCTGGCACCGCGCGGCGGGCGGAGTATGGATGCCCCACGAAGAATTCGAGAGGAATTACAGATTCGTTCTGAGCAGTATCAAAGAAAAAACTCACGCGAAGATTATTATGATAGAGCAGTTTCTCCTGCCCGCGGATGACAAGGATTTCTTCAGGGTTGACCTGAATCCCAAAATAGATATTACCCGCAGACTCGCGAGAGAATACGCCGATGTCTATATCCCGCTCGACGGCCTTTTTGCCAAGGCACTTCTCAGGCACCCTTCGGAATACTGGTCGGCGGACGGTGTCCATCCGAACGCAAACGGCTCTGAGTTTATCGGCGGCGTTTACGCTGAAGCTTTTTCTGAACTTATGGAGAAATGATATGAAAAAAGTCAAGGAAATTCTGAATTATATTTTTATCGACGGCATCTCCGGTATGGCGCTCGGCCTTTTTGCGACTCTCATTATAGGCACGATTCTCGCGCAGATTGCCTCGTTCATACCCGGGCAGGCCGGAACTTATCTTAACTCCGCGGCGAGCATTGCCAAAATGCTCACGGGCGCCGGCATCGCGGTCGGTATGTCTTATAAGTATAAGTCTTCGACGCTTGTCGCCACCTCCGCCGCCGTCGCCGGTATGGCGGGCGGATTTGCCGCAAAGATTCTTTCGGGCGCAATCTTCACGGACGCAGGCATTCTGCTCAGCGGAGTGGGCGACCCCATAGGCGCATTCATCGGAGCTTTCACGGCCATTCAGGTCGGCAGACTCATCAGTGGCAAGACAAAGCTCGATATTATCCTCACCCCCGCCGCCTCGATTATCTCGGGCGTCGCGGCGGGCCTTCTCATAGGCCCCCCGGCAAGCATTGTCACCACCAAGATAGGCGAGGTCATCCAGTGGGGTACGGATAAACAGCCCGTTCTTATGGGCATTATCGTCAGCGTGATTATGGGCATCTGTCTCACTCTGCCCATCAGCTCCGCGGCTCTCGGTATCATTCTCGGCCTCGGCGGTCTCGCAGGCGGCGCCGCGGTTGTCGGCTGCAGCTGCCAGATGGTCTGCTTCGCCGTGGCGAGCTACAGGGAGAATAACCTCGGCGGTCTCGTCGCTCAGGGCATAGGTACCTCGATGATTCAGATGAGCAATATTCTCAAACACCCGCAGATATGGATTCCGCCGATTGTGGCGAGCGCCATTCTCGGCCCCGTTTCGACAAAGGTGCTCGGTATGACCTGCCTTGACACCGGCGCGGGAATGGGCACATCCGGCCTTGTCGGTCAGTTTATGACCTTCTCCTCGATGAAGGCAGACGGCAAGGACCCCGTTCTTATTATCGTTGAAATTCTTCTTATGCATTTCATCCTTCCCGCAGTGCTCACGCTCGTTATCAGCGAGTTTATGAGAAAGAAGAATTTCATAAAGCCCGGCGATATGTCGCTCGAAACACTTAACTGATAAAACCGATGGGAGGAATCAATAATGAATAAAAAAATAATATCCGTTATTCTCGCCGTTTCAATATTCCTTACCGCGTTTTCAATTCCCGCTTTTGCGAGAGAAGACGTGACAGATAAAACCCTTCAGAAGGTTTACACCGTGCTCGACAAAACGGTCAACGCTCTTGTCGGCGGGATAGCTAATCTTATCGCTACCCCCAAGTGGAGCAAAAAAGCCGATTACAAATCCGAACATTTCTTTGAAGGCCTTGACAAGAAAGATTTTGCTGACAAGGCGGGTGATAACGCCGTATGGAGCGCCGGCTACGCAAACGGCTCAATCCTCACAGGTAAAGAGGTCGGCGGCGACGGCGATTTTTATGTAGGCGGCTCGCTCTCAGTTTCAAAGAAGCTCGCAACCGAGCAGTGGGATGACCAGAAGGTCAGGACCGTGGCTCTCTCGGACGGCAGGGGAATTTCAATCTTCTCCGCCGTTGACTGCTTCGGTCTCGCGAATCCCGATGTCAGAATCATCAGGGCAAGATTTGAGGAATACGCGAAGAGCAAGAATCTCGATATCACCTCGGTCAACGTCTCCGCTCTTCACCAGCATTCCTGCGTTGATACCTTCGGTATGAACGGCGACATCGTTGACGCTCTCTTTATGTCATCCATAAGAACTCTTACCGGTCAGGAGCTCCCCGGCGGCCAGAATAAAGAATATATGGAGAATCTTTATAAGGTTGCCGTTGACTCGATGATCAAGGCCGTTGAGAATATGAAGACGGGCAAGATGTATTTCGGCACGGTTGACGTGAAGGAATATATGCACGACAAGAGAGACCCTCAGGTATTTGATCCCAATCTCAACAGATTCAGATTCGTTCCCGATGAAGAGGGCGCGAGAGAAATATGGATAGTCAACGGCTCGATGCACTGCGTGGGCAACGGCGCGGCGCAGAGAGAGCTCACCGCGGATTATCCCTACTATATGGAAAAATACATAAACGAGAATGACAACGCAGATTTCTTCTATATTCTTGGAGCTCAGCTCGCGATAACAAGCGATTACGATCCCCTTGAGTTTGATGAGGAGAGAGTAGAGAAAGAGGGCACGAAATACAGAATCGGCTTCTACGGCGAAACCCTCGCCAAAAAGCTCGAAAGCATAAAAGAAGAAAAAGAGGTCGCTCCCGTTCTCAATATTAAATTCAGAGAAGTCTGGATAGATATAGATAACAATATCCTTGTGCTTGCCGCGAAGGGCGGTCTGCTCAAGAATAACGTACACAAAAACGGCTTCAACAAATACTCAATAGTTTCAGAGGTGGGTTACGCCGAGATAGGCGAAGATATCGCGGTAGCCATTATCCCCGGCGAGCTCGCTCCCGAAATCGCGTTCGGCGGAGCCGAAACTGCCGAGACCTCCTGGTTTGACGAGGATTGGGAATACCCCGCCTTCAAGGATGAAATCCCCGGCAGAAAGCTGCTTGTATTCGGCCTTACGAACGACCAGGTCGGCTATCTGCTGCCGTCAAACAGCTGGCATTCCATTTTTACCGAGAATGAAGAGATAGTCTCCACCGGCAGATACGGCGGCGAGCAGGTTGTCAAAGCGTTCTATGAGCTTCTCGACACTCTGAAATAATGAAAACCCGACTCGGTTACCGGCATACGCTCAGGGCGAGCTATATCGGTTATATCACGCAGGCTGCTGTCAATAATTTCAGCCCCCTGCTGTTTGTGATGTTCAACTCGGTATTCGGGCTGTCAATGCTTAAAATCAGCTCGCTTATCACCGTGAATTTCGGTATTCAGCTTCTTATAGATTTGCTTTCCGCGTTTTTTATCGACAGGCTCGGCTACAAAAGGTCCGCCGTGATTGCGCATTTTTCCGCTTTTGCGGGAATGACTCTTCTCGGCATTTTGCCCGCCATTATGGCGGATAAATACGCCGCGCTTCTTATTCCGACCGTTTTCAACGCTGTCGGAGGAGGGCTGTGCGAGGTAATTGTCAGCCCTATAGTCGAGGCCTGCCCGACGGATAACAAATCGGGCAATATGAGTCTGCTGCACTCCTTTTACTGCTGGGGGCAGCTCGGCGTTGTCCTCTTCTCCACATTGTTCTTCAAAGCCTTCGGCGAAGAGAAATGGTATATTCTTTCAATTCTTATCGGGCTTATTCCGCTTTTCAACGCTTTTTATTTTATGGCGGTGCCCGTGAATACTCTGACTCCCGGCGGCGCAGGGCTTAAAATCCGCAATCTTCTCGGAATCAAAGCGGTTTATGTCTTTCTTCTGATGATGGTCTGCGCCGGGGCAAGCGAAATAGCAATGAGCCAGTGGGCGAGCGCCTTCGCGGAGAGCGGCCTTCACGTCAATAAGGCGATAGGTGACCTTATAGGCCCCGCTATGTTTGCCGCGTTTATGGGAGTTTCGAGAGTGCTCTACGCGGTGATGAGCGAGAAACTGAATCTCGGCAGGTTTATACTCATAAGCAGTCTTCTCTGCCTTGCCTGTTATATCACCGTTGCGTTTTCTTCTTCGCCCGCGCTCTCTCTCGCCGCGTGCGCCGTCACCGGATTCTCGGTGGGCATTATGTGGCCGGGAGTTTACAGCCTCGCCGCAGGTATAATTAAAAACGGCGGTATTGTAATGTTTTCTCTTCTTGCGCTCGCAGGTGATTTCGGATGCATCAGCGGGCCTTCGCTGGTGGGAATAATATCGTCATCTCACGGCAACGATTTCAGACTCGGATTTCTGTTTTCGGCAATATTCCCTCTGGCGCTTATCACAGGCGTAATCCTTTTGAGAAAGGTAACATCCAATGAACGACAGGTTAAAGAATGCATTCAGGGAAACTGATTTCCTTCTGCTTTTCAGCTGCTTTGCGGCAACGGCCTACGGCTTCCTTATGGTTTACTCGGCAACGAGAAACGACGCCGTTGAATCGGGCCTTCCGCTGAGCAGAGAGCTTATAGTTATGATTGCCTCGGCGGTCATAGGAATCATTCTCTGCTTAATCATTTCTTACTTTGACTATAATTCGATAGAGCGTGTCTGGTTCTTTGTCGGGGCCGTATGCCTTCTGCTGATTCTCGCCCTGTTTGTGTGGGGCGAAGCTCCCGAAGACAGACCGAACGCCAAATGCTGGCTCCCGATAATCTCAAAACCGTTCACGGTGTATTTCCAGCCGTCGGAGCTTGCGAAAATCGGATTTCTCATAACCTTCTCCAATCATCTCGAGAAGGTGCGGCGCGATATGAACAGGATTCTGAATGTCCTGCTTCTCACTTTTCACGCGCTAATTCCGATAGGTCTTATTATCCTCACGGACGACCTCGGCACAGCGATAGTCTTCGGCTTTATGTTTACGGGCATGATGTTTATGGCGGGTCTCAAAATCAGATACTTCGCCGCCGCATTCGGCGCCATCGCCGCGGCAGTGCCCCTGCTGTGGACTAAGTTCCTTTCGAATTTCCACAGGCAGAGAATCCTCGCCATCTATTATCCCGAAGCTCTGAGCGAAACGGTCTATAAGGCAAGAATCTATCAGCAGCAGAGAGCAGTCAACGCCATAGGCGCCGGAGGGCTTTTCGGAGACGGATTCTTAAAAGGCACCTATACTCAGTCGCATGCGGGTATTCCCGTCAACGAGAGCGATATGGTGTTCTCGGTTGTCGGCGAAGAGCTCGGCCTTGTCGGCGGAATCCTTCTGCTCGCCCTGCTCGCGTTTATTTGTCTGAGAATAGTCAGGACCGCGAGAAAGGCCCACAACGTATCGGGCTCCCTTATCTGCTACGGGACCGTGTTTATGATAAGCTCCCAGGCCGTTATGAATATCGGAATGTGCCTCAAGCTCCTTCCCTGTATCGGCATCACTCTTCCGTTTATCAGCGCGGGAGGCTCGGCGAATCTCTGCATCTATCTCGCAATCGGTCTTGTGCTGAGCGTTTACCGTTTCAATAAGAGCAAATCCCTTGACAGCCTGAGCATATATAATGTGACAACACAATTCGCAAAAGCATAAGGAGTCAGCTATGAATAAAAAGACGTTATCCGCGCTTATTGCCGGCCTTGTAATTCTTCTCGGCCTCTTCCTCGCAAAGCCGTTATCCGACTGCTTTGCCCCCGTTGAAACCACTACGGAGTTTATCTATACGGGCACTCTTCCCGATGAGGGCGAAACCGAAACCGAGACGACAACAGAGTACACAATAAGCCATTATACCTATAATAACAATGTCAGCCCTCAGCCGACAACACAGCGCGCGGCAAAGAGCACAACCAAAAAAGAAACGCAGGCCTCCTCCGGAATCAGAGAGGACGGCTCCTATTACAGCAAAAACGACGTCGCGCTCTATATCCACACCTACGGGCGTCTCCCGTCGAATTTCATCACAAAGAAGCAGGCGCAGGCGCTCGGATGGTCCGGCGGATCGGTTGAAGTTTACGCTCCCGGCAAAGCCATCGGCGGAGATTATTACAGTAATTACGAAGGGACTCTTCCCTCCGGCAGCTATCACGAATGCGATATCAATACAAACGGCAGGCGCTCGAGAGGCGCGGAGCGGATAGTTTATTCCTCCGACGGGCGTGTTTATTACACCGCCGACCACTACGAAACATTCACACAGCTGTATTGAGGTGAATATAATGAAAAAAATAAGACTTGACGGCAAAAAGATGACCGACAGAAAATCGGCTCACGAATATATCGCAAAAAAGCTCGGCTTCCCGGAGTATTACGGAAATAACCTCGACGCCCTTCACGACTGCCTTTGCGAAATCGGCGAAGAGACGGCTGTCACCCTGGTTAACGCCGAAGAATTCGCCGAGAATCTCGGCGCGTATCATAAAGGCTTTATAAGAGTGTTTGAGGATTCCGCGAAGGAAAACGGCAAACTGACTTTTAAATGCAGAATAAAAGCATAAAACTTTATATAAAAGAAAACGCCCTGCAAGGTTTTCCTTGCAGGGCTCTGCTTTTTATCAGTCGATTTTGGGAAGCTTCTCTCTGTATTTCGCGAGCTCCTCGTCTGTGGGAATGTAATCATCCATTTCGCCGTCATTGAATTTCTGATAGGCGTAAAGGTCAAAGTAACCCGTGCCGGTGAGACCGAAGAGGATTGTCTTTTCTTCGCCGGTTTCCTTGCACTTGAGAGCCTCGTCTATAGCCGCCTTGATGGCGTGTGAGCTTTCGGGAGCGGGGAGTATGCCCTCGCATCTCGCGAATGTCTCGGCAGCTTCAAAGACCTCTGTCTGAGTTGCCGTAACCGCTCTCATAAGACCCTGGTCATAGAGCTCTGAAAGAATCGGGCTCATGCCGTGATAGCGAAGACCGCCCGCATGGTTGGGAGAGGGGATGAAGTCTGAGCCGAGGGTGTACATCTTGGCGAGCGGGCAGACCATTCCGGTATCTGCGAAGTCATAAGCGTAAACGCCTCTTGTGAAGCTCGGGCAGCTTGCCGGCTCAACGGCGACTATTTCATAATCGTTTTCGCCTCTGAGCTTTTCGCCCATAAACGGAGCGATAAGACCGCCGAGGTTTGAGCCGCCGCCTGCGCAGCCGATAATCATATCGGGCTTGACGCCGATTTTGTCAAACGCGGCCTTTGTTTCAAGGCCGATAATGCTCTGATGAAGGAGCACCTGATTGAGAACCGAGCCGAGTACATAGCGGTAGCCGGGGGTTGATACGGCGACCTCAACGGCTTCTGAAATCGCGCAGCCGAGCGAGCCATTAGTGCCGGGATGCTCCGCGAGAATCTTCTTGCCGACTTCGGTTGTCTCGGAGGGGGAGGGAGTGACCGATGCGCCGTAGGTGCGCATTACTTCGCGGCGGAAGGGCTTTTGTTCGTAGCTCACCTTCACCATGAACAGCTTGCAGTCCATACCAAGCTAAGAACAGGCCATGGACAAGGC
>CACZTQ010000224.1 GCA_902784155.1 Oscillospiraceae bacterium | reverse complement strand
TGCAAATACTGTATGCCCTGCCCGTGTGAAGTCAATATCGCGGGGATTTTCTCGGCCTGGAACAACATCTCGCTCTACTGCCTCGACCCCGCAAAAGACTGGGGTCTCAAGCGCATTAAAGAGAACGGCGCGGGAGCCGATAACTGCATCGGCTGCGGCGCGTGCGAGGCCGCCTGCCCGCAGAATCTGCCGATAATCGAGAGCCTGCAGAGCGCCTGGAAGGAACTCGGCTGATTAAAATTTTTTGAGATAAAAACTCTTGATTTTATTTAAAACAGGTTTATAATAAATAGCATCAAATCAGAAAGGAAGTCAGTTTATGAAAAAAGCACTCGCATTGGTCTTAAGCATTATCATGACATTTTCGCTCCTTATCCCCTCTTTTGCGGCGGATGTTGATGTTTCCCGCCCGCAGAAGGCTCACCTCGCTTTCAATAAGGAAGGAAAATTCACGATTCTTCAGGTCGCCGACATTCAGGATGACGCGCTTCTTTCAACCCTCGCGAAGGAATCCATCAAGAATGCCGTAGCCGAGAGCAAGCCCGACCTCATCGTCCTCACGGGCGACAATATCGCCGGTTATTCCTGCGGCACAAAAGGTCTCGCACAGTCCGCTCTCAAGCAGGTTATGGATCTTTTTGAAGAGATAGGCGTACCCGTAGCGGCCGTCTTCGGCAACCACGACGATGACAACACTCCCTACACCAAGCTTGAGCAGATTGAGCAGTATGAGAGCTACTCCTGCTATGTAGGCTGCGCGGGCGTTGTTGCAGAGAAAAAGGTCGGCAGCAAGAGCACGATAAACGCGGGTACATACAATGTTCCGATTTTTGAATCGGCAGACAGCGACAAGGTCGCATTCAATATCTGGTGCATCGACTCCGGCAACTACAACATCGAGGAGAATTACGGCGGATACGGCTATGTTCTTCCCGAGCAGGTCAGCTGGTATGTTGAGAAATCCAACGAGCTCAAGGAAGCAAACGGCGGCAAAGTCGTTCCCTCAATCGCTTTCCAGCACATAGTTCCTCCCCAGATTTACAGAGCTCTCAAAGAGGTCCCCAAGGGTACCGAAGGCGCGGTTGAGCACGGCGGCAAGTATTATGTCCTTCCCGACGCTTCAAAAGGTGAAGGCAGCTGGCTCGGCGAAGCTCCCTGCCCGCCCTCAACGGATTATGAGCCCGGCTACGCGGAGCTTGACGCTATGGTTGAGCAGGGCGATGTGCTCGGAGTATTCTTCGGCCACGACCACATCAACAGCTTCGTTGTTCCCTATGAAGGCATCGACCTTGTTTCCTCGCCCGGCATCACCTTCCACTCATATAACGACCGCAACAGAGGATTCCGTGTAATCACGCTTGACAAATCAAACCCCGACTCCTATGAGACGAGCATCCTCAACGCGGAAGAACTCCTTGAAGGCGGAAGCTTCCTTGACAAGCTTCTTCTCGGCGGCAAGAATATCATCGACGCCATCGTAAACTTCTTCAAGGATCTCTGGTTCAGCATCACCGGAAACTCCTGATAAAAAAACTGCCTGCCCCGGTTACGGCCGGGGCAGGATTTTTCTTTATTCAGCTCTCGGGCTTACGCGAAGATTCCGTAAAAGAGAGAGATTATATGAAGAAGGGTACCATAGAATTTAAGAGGAAGGGTGAATACGGGAGGCATAACAACATCCTCGCCCTTGGCGGTTATAACAGGGACAGCGGTCTTGCCCAGGCCGAGCTCAACGAGCTTTTCGAGCACGGCGGCCGCTATTTTTTCGTTGCCCTGAACGCTGGGATGAATGCCGTCCGCGGCGAAATCCCTGCCGGAATCCTTCAGTCTCGAGGCGACATCGACCGTCTCGATTGCGCCCTCATTCTCCTGCGCATAGCGGAGAATGGCCTCGTTGAGAATATCGATTGAAACCTGATATGCTTCGCCTATATATCCGGTCTGGGGATTGTAAAGCGTCTGCATGAGAATTACCGCGTCGGGGTTGAGAGATTTGATTTTTTTGATTATCTTATCAAAATCCTTATAGAAGTTATCGACCGTTGCGCGCGCCGCGGAGTCATCCCCCTTGACCATAACGTCAAACAGAAGCCCTGCCATATTGCCGAGAAGGAAATTGTTGCCTCCGATTGAAATGCTGATAATATCAGCCTGCTTGACGTGAGAGGCGACCTCTTTTTCTTCAAGGCGGCTGAGCAGATTCTGCGTCGTGTGTCCGGGTATCGCGTCGTTGGCGTAGTCATAGCCGTTGGTGTCGGCGACTATTTTGCCGTAGCAGGCCTCTTTTGAATTGCGCAGACCCGAGCCGTAACCTATGGAATCGCCGAGCACAAGATAAGAGAGCTTTTCTTCCTGAGCGAATGCTCCGAAATTGAAAGCGCACAGCAGCATTACAACGCTGAGAATAACCGCGGTTAATCTGATTCTTTTCATAATGATTCTCCTTATTTAAGATTCTTTATCATTTTTATACAATCAAAGGTGTCGCCGTGAATGACGCTGCCGTCACACACGGTATAGCCCGATTTTTCATAAAAGCCGACCGCAACATCGCGGCTCTCGACGACTGCCGTCTCAAAGCCGAGCTCACGCAGCCAGTCCTCCGCCGCGGCAATCACGCGTCTCCCGAGCCCTTTTCCCCGGTATTCGGGAAGGACCACGACCCTGCCTATCATGGCGGACCCGCCGTCAAGCGGATAAAGGCGGCAGGTGGCGACGGGGAAATCGTCATCCGTGAGAACGATGTATTTTGTTTCGGGAGTGTCGTGCTCATCAAATTCACGCTCGAGAGTGATATGATGCTGCCTCGCCATCCCTTGGATTCTTACATAATAAGCTCCCGCCCGCTGCGCGGTCGAGGCT
>CACZTQ010000223.1 GCA_902784155.1 Oscillospiraceae bacterium | reverse complement strand
GTCACGGCTTATATCCTTATCGCCGTGCCACCCTCTCCGTTCTCGGAGAGGGCCAAGGGTACTTTACCGAACCGAGCAATTAAACACCAAGCAAGTATAATCCGGAGCGGAGCGACCTGTTGTTGTGAAACTGCGTTTCACCCGGGTCGCTGAGGGCATCGACCCCTACGAAAAGCATTAACCTCTACCGCTATCATATAATCGGAGCGCGCAAGCGCGACCCGACATTTCACATTGCACATTGCACATTTCTGATTTCAGTTGCCCGACGATGCCGAGCTTGCGGCGGCGTTGGCGTCCATAACCGCGTCGATGGCGAGAACGAGGGCGAGAATCAGGATTTCGTCCTTTTCGCTGTCTATATCGATTTCGAAGGTGTCGCCCCAGGACATCCATTTCTTATGAATCACCGCGACCTGTCTCTCTCCGTCAACTATGGAGTAATCGTGGGCGAAGAAGTCGCCCACAACCTCGAAGCCCGGGCCGTTTATGATATATTTCTGTTTGAGAAACGAAATCTTCTTGACTATTTCGGCGACCTGCTCCCCGTTCATTTCCACAAAGAATCTCGGAAGCAGCGAGAGCACTTTCTGCTTTATGAAGGCGACCTCTCTGCCCTGAGCGTCCTTTACGGTGAGCTGTTTTCCGAGTGAAAAGACTTTTCCCTCGATATAATATCTGTCTTCGCCGTTCCCGTCCTTTACCGTTCCCTGGTCCTTCCAGGAGAATACCTTCTGTTTAAGATAGAGCTTCATATTTTTCTTTCATCCTTTTAAGTATTGTTGATGACGCTATCTGTGTTATATAAACTTTTTTCTTACCGTTTTTACAGCATACGACAAATGATTTCGGTAGGTCCGTGCAGACGTTCTCTACCTCGCCGGATTTCTCGGCCTGAGCGAGAAATTCCTTTGAACTCTTTTGTACCGTTGTGTTGTCAAGGTCAAAGATTCCGAGAATATCTTCCGTATCTATAACCCTGTCTATTCCTATATGAAGATACATCAGCCCGTCTCCTCAATCTTTCCGTCCTTCACCTCAAAGACCTTTCCCCTGCCCTTCCTGAGCAGAGTCGAGGGCTCGCAGCAGGTTATGAATACCTGCCTGTTTCCGAGGTAGTTGAGTATATATGACTGCCTTTTTTCATCGAGCTCGCTCATAACATCGTCAAGAAGAATTACGGGCGATTCACCGACAGCCTTCTCTATCATCGACGCTTCGGCAAGCTTTATCGCCAGGGCGCAGGAGCGCTGCTGACCCTGTGAGCCGTAAACCTTTGCGTCCCTGCCGTTGAGCTTCATGATAAGGTCGTGCGCGTGGGGGCCGAAGCCCGTGTAGAGTCTCTTTAGATCGGATACCCACGAGCGGTCTATGCCCGCCTGGAGCTTCTCCTCTATATCCTTCACATTAGCGTTTTCCTGCATGAAATCATAGCAGAATTCAAATTTTTCCCTGCCGGAGCTGATGTCATTATATATTTCCGAAGCGGCCTGAGACAGCTTTTCTATATATTCGAGGCGGTATTTGACTATCCCGGAGCCGAGTCTTATCATTTCCTCTTCCCAGGGCTCAAAATAAAACCTGTTATCCCTCGCCCTGTCTCCCATTTTTTTGAGAAGGTTGTTTCTCTGGCTCACCGCCCGCAGGTATTTTGACATTATCAGAGCGTAATTCGGCCTTATCAGACTGAGCGCAACATCGAGGAGCTTTCGCCTCTCGGAGGGACCCTCCTTGATGATTCCGAGCGTCAGGGGCGAAAACGCCACGGCGTAAAACGACCTCATCATCGCGCGCGGGCTCTCTTCCTTCACACCGTTGAGAATAAGCTCCTTCTTCTGATTTATCTTCATCTGAGCGCTCTGCTCGCGACCGTGAGAAAAATATACGCTCTCTATCCTCGCCTCTTCGCGGTCATAATTTATGAGCTGAATATTTTTTCTCGCCCTGAATGAATAAAAGCCGGTCATCAGCCATATACTCTCGATGAGATTTGTCTTCCCCTGCCCGTTTTCGCCGAAGATAATGTTTACCTCTTCATCCGGATGGATTACGGCGGACTCTATATTTCGAAAATAAAAGGAGGAATGATCTATGATTCTCATATTTCATCCTCCTTATCTCATATATATTTTGATTTTATCTGACAATGTATTTTGCCTTTTCAAATTCTACCGTGTCGCCCGGTCTGAGCTTCTTTCCTCTCTGCCCGCAGATTTCGCCGTTTACGCGGACCTCTCCGCCCTGAATGACTATCTTGGCGTGACCGCCCGACTGTACGGCGTCAACCAGCTTGAGGAATGCGTCAAGCCTTATGAATTCAGTGTCAATTTTTTTCTCTGTAATTCTCTTTTCGGCAACCCTGACTTTAATCTTCATTCTTGAGCCTCACAGGTAAGATGAGAAAGATAAAGCTGTCTCCCTCATTCGGAACTACGAGAATCGGGGCGATGGGCCCGTTGAGCATGATTCTTACCTTATCGGTGTCGCATACCCTGAGAACATCGAGCATATATTTGTTGTTGAATCCTATCGTGCAGTCGTCGCCCTGAATCTCAACGTCTATCTTGTCGCTGGATGTTCCGATTGAGGCGTTGCTCGAGAGTGAAATCGAGTTATTCGCAAAGATGCACTTGATGGGGCTCTTGAGACGGTCCGCGAGAATGAGAGAGGTCCTGTCGATACTCTCGAGGAATCTGAGAGTGTCAACATTCGCAACCGTCTTTGTGGATGACGGTATCGCCGCCTTGTAATCAAGGAAGTTTCCGTCGAGCAGCCTCGATACGATATCGTAGGCGCCTATCCTGAATATGATATGTCTCTTGCCAACGGATATATCGACTGTCTCGTCGCCGTCGGAGAGGAGTTTGAGTATCTCTGAGAGAGTCTTTGCGGGCACAACGAAGGAGAGATTCTCCCCGCTGTAGTCTATATTTTCATTTCTTATCGCAAGGCGCACGCCGTCAACGGCGATGAGCCTGATATGATTCTCTTCAATCTCAAATTTCACGCCCGTGTGAACAACCTTGGCGTCTTTGCTCGCCGCTGAGAATATGGTCTTTTTAATCATATCCTTGAGCATTGACTGGCTGAGCACAACATCGTAGCCACCGATAATTGCGGGAAGCTCCGGATATTCCTCGGCGCTCATACCTATTATCTTTGTTTTGAAATCGTTGCATTTAATCTCGGCTATCTGTCTTGCATCCGAATCAACATAGACATTGGCATCCGGCAGCTTCCTCACGGTTTCGCTGAACATGTGAGCATTGACAACTATTTTCCCGCTCTCTTCAACGTTGCAGGAAATCTGAGTTGTGATGCCCATTTCAAGGTCATAACCCGTGAGAGTGAGCACTCCGTTTTCGGCCGAAAGCAGAATGCCTTCAACCGCGGGAATGGCTGTTTTTGCAGATGTCGATCTCTGGACTATCTGGCAGGCTTCGGAAAGGTCATAAGAATTACAGAAAAATTTCATCGTTAATCCTCCGCTGATAGTAATTTTCTCGGATACGCTGTATAAAAATGTCTTTTATTGTATGTAGTTTAGTATTAGTATTAGGGGCCGTGAAAATGTGGTATAACTTTTTAATCCTTTTAAAATCAAGCGCCGGAAGGCAAAATCCGTCAACATCGGAAATTGGATAAAAAGTTGATATTGTGAATGGAAAAATCCGGTGTTTAAAGAGTGAATTGAATTGGAAAAAATGTGAGTAAAAAGTTGAATAATCCGCCGCGTTTCAGATATCCTTCCTGCCCTCAATCGCTCTTATCAGAGTGAACTCGTCGGCAAACTCAAGATCGGCTCCGACCGGTATGCCGTAAGCAAGGCGGCTGACTTTGACGCCAAGAGGCTTGATGAGTTTTGAGATATACATCGCGGTCGCTTCGCCCTCGACAGTCGGGTTTGTGGCCATAATCACTTCTTTCACATTTCCTTCACCCAGGCGTGAAATAAGCTCTTTGATGCAAATATCCTCGGGGCTTATATCGTTTATCGGTGATATGACTCCGTGAAGGACGTGATAAAGGCCGCTGTATTCGTGAGTCTTTTCGAAAGCGACTATGTCGCGCGGGTCCTCAACGACGCAGATTGTGCTTTTATCTCTCTCTTTTGAGGAGCAGATGCTGCAGATATCGTTATCGGTGAAGTTGCAGCAGATACTGCATCTGTGGACCGACTTTCTCGCGTTTCTTATGGCTTCGATAAAATTCTCCGCCTGAGTGTCATCCATATCGAGCACGTGGAAAGCGAGGCGCTGCGCGCTCTTTCTTCCGACAGAGGGAAGAGAGGCGAATCTGTCAATCAGGTTTTCGAGTGAAGGTGTGAATCCCGTCATCAGAAGAGACCTGCCAGGCCGGGAATATTGAGACCGCTCTGGAATTTTTCCATCTCTCTGTTCATGGTCTCATTGGCTTTTCTTATGGATTCGTTTGTAGCGGAAATGATAAGGTCCTGAAGCATCTCGATATCGTCGGGATCGACTATCTCGGGCTTGAGAGTTACGGCCGTGACCTCGTGAGCGCCGTTGACGGTTACTTCAACAGCTCCGCCGCCGGCAGAGGATGTGAATTCGGTTGCCTCAACCTCGGCCTGAGCCTTATCCATATTCTCTTTCATTTCCTGCGCTTTTCTCGCTATATCCATCTGGGACATTTTGTTGGGCATATTGGGGATTCTTGCTTTCATGTCTCTTCTCCTTCGCTGTTGAACTTTTTGATTTTTTTAAGAATATTTGAAAGATTTGAATTATCGGATTCGTCATCCTGCGGAGCTACGGTGTTGATGACAAGCTTTATGTCTCTGCCCGTAACATCCTGAATGGCTTTTTTGAGCTCTTTATAATAAAGACGGTCCTTGTCTTTTTTGGTGATGATATCGTAAAGAGCGGGGTTTGTCGTCCTGATAACGAGCTTGCCCGTCTTGACAAATGCCTCTGTGTCGGAGAGAAGCGAGGCGAGAACCATATCCTTACCCGAGATATTCTCTATGACCTCGGGCCACTCTGTGAAATCGCCGTCTTCAAAGCTGCTGAGCACGGGCACCTCGGGGCCGGGGCTGTCATCCTTAACGGCGGCGGGCTCCGATGATATGGGAGGCGGAGGCGTTAAGGAAGGTCTCTCCTCGGGAAGAGGAGGACTTTCCGGCTCGGGCTCGGGCTCACTCACGGCAGGCGCTTCGACAGAAGCGGCAGCCGGTTCCGATGCGGGAGCAGCGGGAGTAACGGGTGTGACAGGGGCGGCAGGCGCGGCCGGAGCAACGGCAGCGGGAATCCCGCCTTTTAATAATTCGTCAAGCTTTCGCTCGAGGGCGGATATTCTGTCATCCCCGCCGTCCGGAATATTCACGGTGCCTCCGTTTGCGGCGCACATTTTTATAATGGCGGATTCAAACTGAATCCTCTTGTTTACGGTGTCTCTGAGGCTCGCCGAGGTCTTGCCGATAATGTCTATGCATTCGAGAATCTCGGAAAGCCTGAATTTTTTCGCTTCATTTTTATATTGCTCAAGCTCGCTCTCGGAGCAGATGATGAGATCGGCGCAGTTGTGAACGCTTGACGCCACCATAAGATTTCTGAAATGATAGGCAAGGCGCGAGCAGATTTTATCTATATCGCAAAAGCCGTTGTAAAGCTCGTCTATCAGAGAGAAGGCGGTCTTGAAATCTCTTTTTGAAATGCAGTCGGAAAGGCGGAACATATAGGCAGTTCCCGCGATTCCCATAACGTCGCTGACCGTGTCTTCGTCAATGTCTTCGGTTACGGAAAGGCATCTGTCCATAAGAGAGACGGCGTCGCGCATTCCGCCCTCGGCGAGATTCGCGATGAGATTCGCGGCCTCGTCCGTTATCGTGACGTTTTCGCCAGCGGCGATGTCTTTGAGCCTGCGGACTATCTCCTGAGCCGTTATCCTCTTGAAGTCAAATCTCTGGCAGCGCGAGAGGATGGTCGTGGGCAGCTTCTGAAGGTCGGTCGTTGCGAGAATGAATATGACGTGCTCGGGCGGCTCCTCAAGAGTTTTGAGCAGGGCGTTGAACGCCGCCGTCGAGAGCATGTGAACCTCGTCGATTATATACACTCTGTATTTCGCGACCGTCGGCAGGAAGTTTGCCTCTTCTCTCAGATCCCTGACATCGTTTACGCCGTTGTTTGACGCGGCGTCCATCTCGATAACGTCGAGTATCGAGCCGCTGTCAATGCCTCTGCATATTTCGCACTCGTTGCAGGGGTTGCCGTCAACGGGATTCAGGCAGTTGACCGCCTTTGAGAGAATCTTCGCGCAGGAGGTCTTGCCCGTTCCTCTTGTGCCCGTGAAAAGGTAGGCGTGAGAGATTCTGCCGGTTGAGAGCTCGTTTTTGAGAGTTCTGGTAACGTGAGGCTGACCGTAAACTTCGTCAAAAGTCTGCGGCCTCCATTTTCTGTAAAGAGCTCTGTATGTGCCCATTATCACATTACCTCGTTCGTTCTTATTTCCGTTAACCGGCGGGTGTAAAAAAAGCTTTTCCTTAATCATATGGCGGCAGGCAGACTGTGGCGCACAAGACTGACCGCTTAATGCTGCTCGGTTCACCCGCCTG
>CACZTQ010000222.1 GCA_902784155.1 Oscillospiraceae bacterium | reverse complement strand
TATTCAGTTAAAATCAGCCGTTATCCGTTCAAGAAATCTCTCCGCAATGGGTGAAAAAGTCTGGCCCTTTTTCCAAACAAGAAACAGCTTCGTTTCAAGCTTCGGAGTAAGCGGACGGAATACCAGCCCGCTGCCTTCGGAGGTGTTAACGAGTTTATCAAAGGTAAGCAGATATCCGAGGCGTTCCCCGGCAAAAAGCGAGGCGTTATATGAAAGGCGGAATGAGCCCTCGAGATGAAGCTTATCCATATCCCCTTTCGCCCAGCCCGGTATATCCTTCTCCCAGCCCTGACCGGAGCAGAAAAGCGGCAGCCCGATAAGATCGCCCGGGCGCACGGCTTTTTTCTTCGCGAGCGGCGAATCCGCAGGCATAACCACTCCCCATATATCCGCCTCGGGGAAAACAAGAAACTCATACTTCGCTTTGTCGGGTATTTCGGCAAGAACGGCAAAATCAAGCAGACCCTTGTCAAGCTTCTCCGCTACCTGCTCGGTGTCTCCGCTGGTAATATGATAATGAAGATTGGGGTAATCCTGCTTGAAAGCGCTTATTTCACCCACAAGGTAACGGATCTGATATGATTCAGCAAGGCCGAAATAGAGCTCTCCGCCCGTTATATCATCAAGCGAAACAAACTCTTTTTCAATTTTATCAGCCATATTTACAAGATCCTCCGCTCTGTCGCGAAGCAGAATACCCTCCTGAGTCAATCCTATGCTGAAGCTGCGGCGGATAAACAGCTTCTTTCCCAGCTCATCCTCCAGAGATTTTATCGCTTTTGAAAGCGTGGGCTGGGTTACGTGAAGGATTTCCGCAGCCCTGGTCATATTCTCTTCTCTTGCCGCGGCGAGAAAATATCTGAGCGTTCTTATCTCCATAATAACCTCCGATTGATATTCCTTTTTTGAATATCATGATATTCATTATAACAATTTGTAAACAGCATTTCAAGATGTTATAATAAAAACAGAAATAAAGCGGAGGTGTTTTTATGATAAAACCGGAAGAGCTCAGACTCACAACCGAATGGGATAAAACTTTTGAAAAAAGCGAAAATGTCAGCCACTCCAAAGTGACATTTGTAAACAGATACGGCATCACGCTTGCCGCCGATATGTATGCGCCGAAGGATGCATCGGGAAGACTCCCTGCAATCGCAGTGTGCGGGCCTTTCGGGGCGATCAAGGAGCAGTGCTCCGGACTCTATGCCCAGACTATGGCGCAGCGCGGATTCCTGACGCTGGCGTTTGACCCGTCATTCACCGGCGAGAGCGGCGGCAGCCCGAGATATATGGCTTCGCCCGATATCAATACCGAGGATTTTATGGCGGCCGTTGATTTCCTCTCGCTTAATGACAGAGCCGATGCCGGCAGAATCGGCATTATCGGTATCTGCGGCTGGGGCGGAATGGCTGTAAATGCCGCGGCTCTTGACACAAGAATCAAGGCAACCGTCGCCTCAACGATGTATGATATGACCAGGGTAAACGCAAACGGCTATTTTGACTCCGAAGACAGCGAGGAAGCGCGCTACAATAAGAAGGCGGCTCTGTGCGCTCAGCGTATAAAGGACTATGCCGCAGGGGAATACGCGCTCGGCGGAGGAGTGATTGATCCCCTGCCCGATGACGCGCCGTATTTCGTAAAGGATTACTACGATTATTACAAGACACCGAGAGGATATCATCCCCGCTCGCTCAACTCAAACAGCGGCTGGAATGTCATCGGCTGTGAATCCTTTATGAATCAGCCGATACTGAAATACTCAAACGAAATCCGCTCCGCGGTTATGATAATGCACGGCGATAAGGCGCACTCCTTCTATTTCGGCAAGGACGCCTATGAAAATATGATTAAAGACAGCAAATACGCAGACAATAAGGAGCTGCTCGTAATCGAAGGCGCGACTCACACCGACCTCTATGACGGCGGAAAGACAAGCGCGATACCGTTTGACAGAATCGAATCCTTTATGAAGGAGAATCTAAAATGAGTAAAGTTCTCGTAATTACAACAAGCCTCAGGGCAAAGAGCAATTCCGACATTCTCGCTTCACGCCTTGCCGAGGGGGCGAAGGATGCGGGACACAGCGTTGAATGTGTCAGTCTCAACGGTAAAGAAATCAAATACTGCATAGGCTGCCTCACCTGCCAGAAAACGCAGAAATGCGTGATTAAAGATGATGCTCCGG
>CACZTQ010000221.1 GCA_902784155.1 Oscillospiraceae bacterium | reverse complement strand
GCTGATTGAGACAGAGAAGAATATCGGATTCGGAGCGGGTCACAATCTTATTATCGACTCTCTCGATTCCGAATATCACGCGATTATAAACCCCGACATCATTCTGCGCGATGACGTTATCTCGGATATGGCGGGCTACCTTGAAGAGCATCCGGAGGCGGGAATGCTCTCGCCCAAAATCGAATTCCCCGACGGCAGGCCTCAGATACTCGGCAAGAGGATTCCGAAGCCGCATTATCTCGTCGCGAGCCGTCTGAGAGGAAGGGAGCCGGGCAAACTCCTCAGGGAATACGCGATGCTTGACGAGGACCTCTCCTCCCCCTGCAGGATTGAAAACGCGACAGGCTGCTTTATGCTCATACGCACCTCTCTTTTCAGGGAAATCGGCGGCTTCGACAAAAGATACTTCATGTATTTTGAAGACTGCGACCTGACAAGGACCGTCAACTCGGTCTCTCAGGTGCTCTACTATCCTTACGCCACCGTTTATCACGAATGGGGCAGAGAGTCGAAGAAAAACTTCAGGCTCAAGGTTATACAGATTCAGTCAATGCTCAGATATTACAAAAAATGGGGCATCTGACCGCGCCGGAGGTTTTATGAAATATCTCAGGAATTTCTATAAATACAGAGGGCTGATGTATGAAATAGTCCGCAAGAATATAAAGCTTCAGTACCGTGATTCCGTGCTGGGTATGTTCTGGACCTTTCTGCAGCCGCTGATGACGACGCTTGTGCTTGTCTTTATTTTCGGCAATGTATTCGGAAAATCAAGCTCCGGGGTTGTCAATTATCCGATTTACCTGCTTTGCGGCAGGCTTCTGTATGAATTCTATTCACAGGCCACAAAAAGGGCGATGCGCTCAATCAGAAACAGCGCTTCGGTCATAAAGAAGGTCTATGTACCGAAATACATCTATCCCGTTGCAAATGTCGTTTCGAATTTCATCACCTTCTTTATTTCGCTGATAGTGCTTGTGTGCTTCATAGCGTTTTTCATAATCACCGGCAAGAACCCGCCGCATATCACGCCCTATGTGCTTTTAGCGCCCGTGCCGATTCTCATCCTGCTCATACTCGCGGTCGGCGTCGGTATGATACTCTGCACGCTCGACGTCTTTTTCAAGGATATAGATTATCTCTATGAGGTATTCTGCCTGCTGCTCTTTTATATGACGCCCATTGTTTATAAGATTGACGCGCTCAAAATCAGCAGCAAGGTATTCAGATATGTCCTTATGGCAAACCCGATGTATTCGATTACCGAAATGTTCAGGTCCTGCGTGCTCTACGGCGAGATGATAAACATTCATCACCTTCTCTATGCGCTCGGCTTCGCGCTCATAACGCTTATAACCGGCGTTGCCGTATTCTACCGCAAGCAGGATAAATTCATTCTCCATATATGAGGAATCTGTCTGTATGAGTAAACCCGCGATTACAGTTGAAAATATGAGCATTATGTTCAACCTCAACAGCGAGAAGGTTGACAATCTCAAGGAATACTTTATAAAGCTCCTCAAAAGACAGCTCCATTTCACGGAGTTCTGGGCGCTCAAAGATATTAACCTGACCGTTGAGAAGGGCGACCGCGTAGGCATTCTCGGCTTTAACGGAGCGGGCAAATCCACCCTGCTCAAGGTTATAGCGGGAGTTCTGAAACCGACCAAGGGCTCGGTCAGCGTCAGCGGAGTCATAGCGCCGATGCTCGAGCTCGGAGCCGGATTCGACTCAAACTACTCGGGCAAAGAGAATATTTATCTCTACGGCGCCACAATGGGCTACACAAGAAAATATATAGATAAAAAATATGACGAGATAGTTGAATTCTCGGAGCTTAAAGACTTCATGAATGTCCCCGTCAAGAATTATTCATCGGGTATGAGAGCACGTCTGGGCTTCGCGATTGCCTCGGCGGTCGAGCCGGATATTCTCATCCTTGACGAGGTTCTCTCTGTCGGAGACGCGAAATTCAGAAAGAAAAGCGAAAAAAAGATAATGTCAATGTTTGACAGAGGAGTCACGGTTCTCTTTGTTTCTCACTCGGTTGACCAGATTCTCAAGATCTGCAACAAGGCGATAATTCTCGACCACGGCAGGATAATCGCCTCGGGAGAAGCGAAGGAAATCTGCGACAAATACAACGAAATGGTTTCGGGAGGTAAATGATATGGTAATAGCTGCAGTTTTCGCGGGAGGAATAGGAAGCCGTATGGGCAACTCCGACACCCCAAAGCAGTATCTTGAGCTCGGCTCAAAGCCGGTTATAATTCATACCATAGAGAAGTTCTTTGTCAATGACCGCATTGACGAGGTCCTTGTTCTCTGCCCCAAGCCCTGGATAGCTCACACGAGAGCCCTTATAGAGAAATATATTCCCGCAGGCAAGAAGGTATCAGTAACCGAGGGAGGAGCCACAAGAAACGGCACCCTTGAGAACGCGATAGCTTATATTGAGAAGAATTATGAGGTTGACGAAAACACCGTCATCGTCACTCACGACGCCGTGAGACCCTTCATCACTCACAGGATTATCGAAGAGAATGTTGAGGCGGCTCTCAAATACGGCGCGTGCGATACCGTTATCCCCGCGACAGATACGATAGTCGAGAGCGAAAACGGAGAGGTTATTTCGGCCATTCCCAACCGCAAGATGATGTATCAGGGTCAGACCCCGCAGTCCTTCAGGCTGCTTGAGCTCAAGAGCGTCATCGCTTCTCTCACAGAGGATGAAAAGGCCGTTCTCACCGACGCCTGCAAGATTTATACAATAAAAAACAAGCCCGTCTATATGGTTGACGGCGAAGTTTTCAATATCAAGATAACCTTCCCCTACGATATGAAGGTAGCCGATACGCTTCTGAAAGGAAAGGAAAAAGATGCTTAATCAGGTTTACAGACTGATTGCCCCGGGCATGATAGATGTTGCCTGCACCACGCCCGACATCAGAGAGAAAGTGATTCTGCGGCCTCTTTATCTTTCAATCTGCAAAGCGGATCAGAGATACTACCTGGGCAACAGGAGCAAGGAAGCGCTCAAGGCGAAGCTCCCGATGGCGCTCATTCACGAATGCGTGGCGAAGGTTATATCGGACTGCACGGGTAATTTCAGACCCGGCGATATTGTCGTGCCCGTACCGAATACGCCCACACAGGATGACGATGTCATCGCCGAGAATTACAGGACTACGAGCCATTTCCGCTCAAGCGGCTATGACGGATTTCTCAGCGACTATGTCGATATAACACCCGACCGTCTCGTGAAGCTCCCCTCCTCCGTCGATTTAAAGGTTGCTTCATTCACCGAGCTCATCAGCGTTGCCACTCACGCGATTTCGAGATTCGATATGTTCTCTCACAGCAGGAAGGACAGCGTCGGTATCTGGGGAGACGGCAACGTCGGCTATATAACGGCGCTTATGCTCAAAGCGATTCACCCCGAAACGAAGCTTTACATATTCGGTACAGTCTATGAAAAGCTCGGATATTTTGCCTTCGCGGACGGGACATTCCACGTCGATCACGTGCCGGAGGACCTCAGGGTTGACCACGCCTTTGAATGCGTCGGTGGAGAGGCTTCAAGACCCGCCGTCTCGCAGATTATCGACCATATAAACCCCATGGGCTCGATAGGTCTTATGGGCGTGAGCGAAAACCCCATAGCAATCAATACGAGAATGGTGCTCGAAAAAGGTCTGAATCTTTTCGGCTCGAGCAGAAGCGGAGTCGAGGATTTCAGAAGGACCGTCGAGATACTTGACAAAAACCCGATTATTCCCGCATATCTTGAGAATCTTATCGGAAGCGTCATAACCGTGAGGACGATTGACGACATCCACAAGGCGTTCAAGAGCGATATAAGCAGGAATTTCGGCAAGACCGTAATCAAATGGGAGAAATAAAAATGGAATATGATATTTCCGTTATTATCCCCGTTTACAATAATAAAGAAACACTGCCTGAGACTCTTGACTGTATTCTCAGGCAGTCTGTGTATAACAGGGCTCAGATTATCTGCGTTGACGACGGCTCGACTGACGGCTCGGGAGAGATACTGAGGGCTTACGCGAAAGAGAATCCGAATATCACTCTTATCTCAAAAGAAAACGGCGGAGTCTCATCGGCGAGAAACGCGGGGCTCGAAAAAGCAACTGGGAAATATCTTGTTTTCCTTGACGCGGACGACCTCATATCCCCCGGTGACGCTCTCGGAAAACTCTGCGCCGAAATGGATAAAAGAGACGCGGACGCGGGAATATTCCGCCTGATGACATTCGGATTCGGAGGGCGCGAATACAACCCCGTTACCGAGGAGCTCTCACAAGAAGAAACGATTGATATTTTTGATAAAAGGATTCTCTGGAATTTCCCGGTCAGCAACAAGATTTATAAAACCGCGCTGATTAAAGAGAATCATCTCGAATTCCCGCCGACGGTTTATACCGAGGACGGCGCCTTCTGGATGAGATTCATAATGACCGTGCGCCCGCGTATAACGGGTATCGCGGCGGCGACCTCGATGTACAGGCAGAGCAATCCTCTCATTCACACTCAGGCAACGCAGAATACGGGCGTTAAATCCCCTTCGGATTTCATAAAATCCTGCGGGATGATTCTTGATTCGGTTACCGCCGCTGCTGAAAAATCGGATTTAAAAAAAGAAGAAAAAGAAGAATATATAAACGAGATTTATCTCAGAATCTGCCATATTCTGATTAACGGATTTTACCGTAAAATCCTGCGGGCTGACGGTGAATATATTTCTTTCATTTCCCGTGAATATGAGCGTTATTACGCGCTGCTGACAAGCGCGAATAAAAAGAGGCTCGCCTCCCCCGACCTTCCCGAAATCAATTTCTCAAAGAAATATATCGCGGAGCATCCGCTTGTGAGCGTGAAGGTCAAAAATCCCGGTGAAGATTTCATAAGGGCGATGCTCTGCCAGACAACGCCTTATTTTGAAATCTGCACGGATAGAAAGGCGGAGTATGATTTTATAAGCAATTCTGCCCCGCGAGCGAAAACCGTCATAAAGCTTGACGGCGATTCTCGTCCCGACCCGAGGCTGATTTCGGGAATCGTAAAGCTCCGCGCGAAATTCCCGTTTCTCCCGCCCTTCGCTCTAAAAGCTCTCGCGACAACATATCTTAAACACAGGGAATAAATATGAAAAATTTCTTTTACAGAATATTTGCGCTGTTTTTCCGCTTTTACCGTATTCTGCCGGTGAAAGAGAACAGGATAACCATGCTCGCTCCCCATCCCGGAAGCCTTCACGATTCGCTCTCGGAACTGAAAGAATATATAGAAAACAAAGGCGGATATGAAGTAAATAAAATTGAGGTGCCCTCGTCCGCTGCGGGATTCATTAAATTCTTCCTGCTCGATTCGAGGATTCTCGCGACATCGCGTTTCATATTCCTGAACGATAATTTCATGCCTCTTGCCGACCTTGACTTCAGCGAAAAGACGGTCATCACCCAGCTGTGGCACGGCGAGGGAGCCTTCAAGAAATTCGGCCTCGCGACGGATATTCCCGATGATATAAAACAGCGCGTTAAAAAGAGTTCGGAAAAGCTGACTTATATAGTCACGACCTCCGCCGCCGTCGCTGATATTTACGCCGAAGCTTTCGGAGCGGATAAATCAAAGATTCTCCCTCTCGGCTCACCGAGATGCGATTATCTTATAAGAAACAAAGAAAATGAAAAGAATAAAGAATCCGTGAAGGGAACGAATCCCGGCAAGAAGAAGATTCTCTACGCGCCGACCTTCAGGGATGACAGGGAGAGCGACTCCGCTCTTCTCGGCGGGACAGATTTTGAGTATCTTAAAAACGAGCTCGGCGAGAGTTACGAAATACTCATAAAGCTTCATCCGAGGATTCACTCGTCGGGTATCCCCGAAGGCGTTATCGACGTGACGGGGCTCGATATCAACGAGCTGACTCTCGCCTGCGATACTCTGATAACCGATTATTCCTCAGTCTGTATGAATTTTGCCTTGCTTAAAAAACCCTGCGTATTCTACGCCTTCGACCTTGAAAAATACGAAAAAGACAGATCGTTTTATAAAGACTACAGGTCCTATGTCCCCGGCCCTGTCGTTACGGATTACAGGCAGCTGCCCGAGGCAATAAAAAATCCCGGAGAAAATCCGGGATATGAAGAATTCATTGAATTTAACTTTGATTATACGGACGCGGGAAGCTCCGGGAGGATATTCGACAGAATCATCCGAGCCAGTCAAGAATAAGCTCTGTGAGTTTTTCGACGGAGTGACCGTCACAGGCCCCGAGCTGGTTTTCTCTGAATGCCCGGTATTTCTCCCCCTCCTGAGTGCCCGGCGCTCTTCTGACGGCGCTGAGAAGCTCCTGCGGCGATTCAACGAGCTCGCCCGGAAGCTCGGCGGGAAAATCGATATAGAGATTTCTCTCATAGCTTCTGTAATCGGGGCAGTAGAAAACAACGGGTTTGCCCAGAAGCACGGCATCGTGCACTCCCGAAGAGTAATCCGTTATATAGACGCTCGAAGCGCTCACGAGAGCGAGCGTCGGCTCATCGGTAAGGTCAATGATATTCGGATACTCCTTATCGAGCATATTATAATCCGCGAGAGGATGGCGCGAAATGACAAACACCTCGTCCTCACCGAGAGAAGAGCTCAGGGTCTGCCAGTCAATGCCGGGGCGGAATTCGGTCTTTTCGCCGTCCTTCTCCCTGAAGGTCGGGCAGTAAAGATAAATCTTTTTATTCACAAGTCCGGGGTGCTTTTTGAGCATTCCGGATTTCAGATTTCCGGCGTTGTTAATAAGCTCGTCGTTTCTCGGGATTCCGACGGCGAGGCATTTTTCCCTCTCTATACCGAAGGCTTTCGCGAATATGTCGCCGCTCTTTTCGCTCGTCACGGCAACGGCGGAATACTGCGAGTGGGCTGCTCTCTCATAGGCCTTTTCGCTCTCAGAGACAGCGTCAAGAGCGAAGCATTTGAAATATCCGCAGCCGTGCCAAATCTGAAGAAGGCGCTGGCCGGGTCTGAGTTTCAGCGCTCTCATATATCTGCAGTAATCATCGGTAACGATTACCTTGCTCGTCAGGATTTTATAATACGCCTCGACCTTGTCCGGCTTGTTATGCGGCGGTTTATGGGCGTAGATTATCTTTTTGCAGTCAAGTGAATTATAAAGAATCTCCGCGTTGTCAATGAGCTTCCCGTCGCTTCTCACGGTGTAAAACAAAACTCTTTTTTGAAGCGGCAGGCGCGAGCAGATAAAAACCCAGAGCCGGTTTAAGAATACCAGCGCCCTGCG
>CACZTQ010000220.1 GCA_902784155.1 Oscillospiraceae bacterium | reverse complement strand
TTGCCAAGGTCAGAGAAAAGACAAATGACAGGGCAATCCTCAGGGCGAAGCATTTCTTCAACGAAAACGACAGGGTTGACGCTCAGGCGGCCGCCCTTTCGGAAGGAAACTTCGGCAGATTCAAGGAGCTGATTATCGAAAGCGGCGAATCATCGTTTATGTATAATCAGAATGTCTATACAAGCAAATACCCGACGCATCAGGCGGTTTCTCTCGCTCTCGCCATCTGCGACGACGAGCTTAAGGGCTGCGGTGCCTGGAGAGTTCACGGCGGCGGATTCGCGGGAACGGTGCAGGCCTTTGTTCCTCTCGAAAATCTTGAATCATTCAAGGCAAAAATCTGCTCCGTATTCGGTGAAAAAGCCTGCTACGTGCTGAAGGTACGCCCTGTCGGCGGAGTTATGGTGACGGGTAAAGAATAATGGAATATACCGAAGTCAGAGAATTGCTACAGAGTCTTTGCAGCGTTAACGGCACATCCGGTAACGAAGCGGACATAGCGTTAAAAGTCAAGGAAATGCTCTCCGGATATATGGATTGCCGCATCGACACTCTCGGCAATGTAACCGGCTCAACAGGCAGCGGTTTCTCAATCCTGCTCGACGCTCATATCGATCGGATAGGGCTCGTTGTTACCGGAGTGGATGAGGACGGCTTTGTTAAAGTAGCAAAGGTCGGCGGGGCCGACTGCAGGGTGCTGACCGCTCAGCAGGTTACAATTCACGGGAGAAAAGATATATTCGGAGTTATTCCGTCTGTCCCTCCCCACCTCAGGAAAGACGAGGACGAGAAGAAAGTAAAAAGCTTTGACGATATAGCGATTGATACCGGAATGAGCAGACAGGAAGCGGAGAAATATATTTCCCCGGGCGACCGCATAACTTTCAATTCACCTTTTGATTTTCTCGCCAACAACAGGGTTGCGAGCGGCTGTATCGACGACAGAGCGGGAGTTGCGGCGATTTTAAGATGCCTTCAGCTTCTCAAAGGCAAAAAGACCTGCCGTATCGATGTTA
This sequence comes from Oscillospiraceae bacterium, assembly GCA_902784155.1. Taxonomy (GTDB): domain Bacteria; phylum Bacillota; class Clostridia; order Oscillospirales; family Acutalibacteraceae; genus CAG-177. The sequence goes on along the minus strand of CACZTQ010000220.1, from coordinate 9,814 downwards.
TGCTCTCCGCTCAGGAGGAAACGGGCGGCAGCGGTGCCGCCGTCGGCGCTTATAATTCTCAGGCGGACGAAGCCATCGCGTGTGATGTAAGCTTCGCCTGCGCGCCCAGTCTTTCATCGGATAAATACGTTGCGCTCGGCTCGGGAGTTATGGTGGGCTACGCTCCCTCTCTCGATTATGAGATGAGCAAAACTCTCACCTCTCTCGCAGAAGAAAAAGAGATTCCCCATACCGCCGAAGTAATGGGCGGAAGCACGGGTACAAACGGAGACGACATACAGACAGCGGGAAGAGGCATTAAAACGGCTCTTCTCTCAATACCCATAAGAAATATGCACACCTGCGTCGAGGTTGCGGAGCTTTCGGATATCGAAAACACCGCCCGTCTCATGGCCGAATATATTCTTAAAAGGAGCGGCGAAAATGCTTGAAACATTAAAAGATCTTTGTTCGCTCCCCGGAATATCCGGCAGAGAGAATATTATCAGGGATTATATAATTTCAAAAATTGAAGGATATTGCGAATACAGCGTCGATCCCCTCGGGAATCTGATTGTTTTCAAAAAAGGCAAAAAGACTCCGTCCAACGTCATAATGCTTGACGCTCATATGGACGAGGTCGGTATGATAGTCACCGGCGCCGACAGCGACGGTTTCCTCAGATTCTCAAATGTCGGAGGAATTGAAACCGACGTTATTATCGGCAGAAATGTCAGAATCGGCGGCAATAACATTCCCGGAGCTCTCGGCATAAAGCCGATTCATCTTATAAAGAAATCGGAAGAACTCGATATTCCCGCCAAAGACGATTTATATATCGATATCGGTGCGAAAAACCGCGAGGAGGCGCTCGCGCTCGTTTCTCCCGGAGAAGAAATACATTTTGAGAGCGAGTTTATCGGATTCGGAGACGGCTTTATTAAATCAAAGGCAATCGACGACAGGGCCGGTTGCGCGATAATGATTGATCTTATCCGCTCGGAGCTTGAGTATGACTGCTGTTTCAGCTTCAGCGTTCAGGAGGAAGTCGGAACAAGAGGCGCTAAGGTCAGCGCTTACTCGATTAACCCCGATTACGCGATTATTCTCGAAACCACCACAGCCGCCGATATAAGCGGTGTCAAAGGCGAAGCGAGAGTCTGTGTCTGCGGTGAAGGCGCCGCCGTTTCGTTTATGGACAGAGCAACGGTATATGACGTTTCTCTTTATCGCAAGGCGCTTGAAACAGCGGATAAATACGGAATCAAAGCTCAGACCAAGACAAGAGTTGCCGGAGGAAATGACGCGGGGGCGATTCACAAATCGCGCTCGGGAGTCAAGGCGGTAACGCTCTCTGTACCCACGCGTTATCTGCACTCCCCCTGCTGCGTTTGTAAATATTACGATATTGTTCAGGTCAGAAATCTCGCCGAGGCGTTGATTGCGGAGTTTGCGAATGATTAAACTTGCCGAAAGCATCACAGATTTAAAATATCTTCCGGCTGACCCGTTTGCGGCAACCGTTGAGGCGCTCGCGCTAACTTACGGATTCGGAAACACCGGGTTTATCCGTTTTTATTATCAGAGCAACTCGGCTGTTATGAGTATTCTTGACGGCAATGTAACTCTGTGCGCTTCGGAGGATGCCGATTTCGAGGAGCTTAAAGAGTTTCTTGAGGTCTCAGGCTATCTGTCGGTCAAGTCGGATATTGAATCCATAAACAGACTGGGATTTAATATTTCCGATTCATCTTTTATTGTCAGATACTCATCGGAAGAAGCCTCGAGACCCGGTAACTTTGTTGAGGAGTTTGATATAAGAATTATATACAATCTGCTTTCGGCTTCGGGATTTCCCGCGGGTGATTTCGGCTCATTCAAAGCGGATATCTGCTCAAGGATAAACAAAGGGACTGCCCGTTTCGGCGGAATTGCCGAAGACGGCGCGCTTCTCGCCTGCTGTTTCAGGCTGTTTGAAGGCAGAGACAGCATTCTTCTCGGTGCTCTCACAACAGATGAGGCGGCCAGAGGCAGAGGCCTCGCCTCAAAACTTGTGACTTATATGTGCAGCAGCGAAAAGCCGTCATTTCTTTTTTGCAGAAATGACGGGCTGCTGAATTTCTATAATAAATGCGGATTCTCGCAGTGCGGTAAATGGGCAATTACTTATAAGGAGAGATAATAATGAAAGCCGTCGTGATTTATATTCTTGTCGCGCTTACATTCGCGTTTGCGCTCACCTGTATTCTTCTGAGAAGAAAGAATAAATCATTCGAAGGTATGATATGCAAATTTATGGCGAGCTTCGGTTTTATCGGCGTTGCGGTTGCAGGCAATTATATCCGGAACGGAGCTCACATAGCTTATTTCAGCTTTATTCTCATAGCTCTTCTTTTCGGATTCTGCGGAGATATATTCCTCGGGATAAAGGAAATCGCTCCCGTTTTCAGAAAAAAGCTGATTCCCATAGGCACGGGTTTTTTCCTCATAGGCCATATCTTTTATCTTTTTGCCTTCTGGGCGGTTTACGGTATGGACCCGAGAACTCTCATCGCTTTTGCCGTTCTCGGCGCGGGCGCATTCTGCCTTATCAGGATTCTTAAAATGAAGGTCAACGGCGCGTTTGCAGGTATCTGCTGCGCTTATTACGGCCTTCTAGGGTGGAAAATCGCCGTATGTATCTATATGCTCTCAAAGAGCGTTTGCGCCGCGAATATTCTCGCTCTTATCGGCTCGTGTCTGTTCCTTATAAGCGACACCTGTATCGGAATTCTTTACTTTACTCACGTCAAAAAGAAAAACGCTCTCGTTTCGGCGGAGCTTACCACATATTACGCGGCGCAGATTCTGCTTGCTGTCAGCGTCGCTGTCAGATAAAGAGGTGCAATATGCGCAGATTTTTGATTGTTTTAATTTGTCTTCTGACCGTTCTGTCTTTATTCTCGGGATGTAAAGCAAAAGAGGAAGAGCCCGAAATCAAAACGGTCGAGACCGCCCCGTATAATAAAGTCAGAACTATTTACGGGCCGAGAGGAGCCAACAGAGTATTCTACTGGGATGTAATTAAACCCGACGGCTCCATAGACAGCTTCGAGGTAAAGACAAATGAAAAGACCGTCGGAGCGGCTCTTTCAAACGTTGCCCTTGCGAAATTTGTAGAGGACGACGAGGGCAATATCACAGAAACCTCGATTTCGGGATACGACCTCGAAGAAGGAATGAAGTGGGCGTTTTTCATAAACGGCGAGCTCTCTTCTCAGAACCCGAATAAAACCGAGATTAAAAACAGAACGATTTATTCATTCAGTCAGGTCAAGGCGAAATAATGCAGACTCTCGAAGACGCTCTCTCAAAGCTCGAAAAGTCGTCTTTCCGCTCTGGTTTCAGGCTTTCGGGCAAAGACATAGAGTATATCAGAGAAAAAGGGATTGACACCGTAGAATCACACGCGCGTGATTTTGTCAGAAAAAAGCTGGCGCCCGCCGAGCCCGTCAAAGACGGTAAGCAGACGCCGACTCACGGTCATCCCGTTTTCAAAGCAATGCACGCAACCGCCTGCTGCTGCAGGGGATGCCTTAATAAATGGTATAAAGTTCCTCAGCATATCGAGCTCTCGGAGAGCCGTCAGGAAAAAATAGTCAGACTGATTATGGCGTGGATTGAAAAGCAGATGTCACAAGCAGAGCGTTGAATTCTTTTCTTATAAGCTTTGCTCTGGGTCTGAACAGATCGGCCGGGACATTGCGCAGTTTGAATTCATCGCCGTTTTTTGTATAAACTATGCTCGAGCCGCCTCCGTCGAGATTGATTGCTCTGTCGGCGCCGGCGTTTATCATCAGCTCAGCAAGGTCAACAAGAGTGGCGCCGTTTGAATATTCGGGTATTCTGCCGTCAACGACAAGCAGAATAATCGTCCCGTCGGGTCTGAGACCCGCGGCGGTACGCGGATGCCTGACATAAGAGAACGGCTCGAGAGGACCGTAATCGTAAATCATCCCGTCCTTAACTATCATTTCGAGGCCGGATGCCGCCTGAGAAAGCTCTTTTACAATATCCGGGCTTTCGTTTATATCCGTGATGACGGGAGCACCGTCTTTCTTTATCCCTATAAAAGGTCTTTTACTGAATTCATTGGCTATGACCTTTGAGTTTTTGACACAGAGCCCCGAGGGATGGCAGTCGCCGAACATATCAAAGAAATCGGCGTTGACCGCCGCTACAACGGGCACTCCGTCCGCAACGGCGGCGTCAATCATTTCGGGGACCTTTGCCTTGACGTTAACGCTCTCGTATCCGTTGCCGGGTGTGCCGACATAAAGCGAGGCGGACTTTGTATCAACCTCAAACATAAATACATTAACCGGCTCCCCTTCTCTGTCCTCATAAAGCTTATGGGTATATATAACGCCCGGGGCAATCACTTCGCTCACGGCGGTTTTTCTTTCGAGCCCGCTGTTGTATTCTTTTAAGATTTCTTCTTCTTTTTCGGATTTGAAATCAAACTCCGTGTTTATCCTTTTAATGCGCTTTGATTTCTTTCTCTTTTTTACGCTGAATACGATATCCGCTTTTTCCTTTGTCAGATGAGCCGGTATATAAAAGATATGGCTTTTTAAGTCATAAGGCTCCTCGTCATTAAAAGAATCCGCGATGACCGTTTCGCCGATTGTCAGCTTCGCTTCATATCCTCTTTTGTCAGTCTGAATTACGGTCTTGATTTTACCGTTGATTTCAAGGCACCGGGCAGATTTGATTTTCATTTCCATCATCTCCGTATTCTATTTTATCATCGCGCGGATATAATATCAATAAATAATTATTGGAGGTTTCAGTTGAAAGCTAAACATAAACTGCCCCGATATACATATAACGAAGAAAAACTCAATATGATAACCCATACCGTCGGAGCTATTTACGGAGTTATAGTGCTGATACTTTGCGTTGCAAGAGCCGGCTGGCATCATAATCTCGCGGGTATTCTCTCGGGTATTTTTTACGCGCTCTCCATGATTACCGTTTATTCGATATCGAGTATTTATCACGGTCTCAATCCCAAGAAATCGCTCAAGGGCAAAGTGATTATGAGAATCATCGATCACTGTGATATTTACGGCCTTATAGCAGGGTCGTTTGCTCCCGTCGCAATGACGGGGCTCAGAAGAAATTATCCTGTGGTTGCCTGGATTGCTTTTGCCGTAGTCTGCCTTACTTCTGTTACGGGAATCATATTCACGGCAATCGATCTTTCAAAGTATAAGGTTATTTCATACGCCTCATATTTCATCGCGGGATGGAGCGTCATATTCACATTAAGATGGCTTCTGAGATCTTATCCCAGAGGATTTATGACGGTTATAATTATCGGCGGCGTGGTATATACATCCGGTATGATTTTCTTCGGCCTACAGAAGAAAGGCTACAAATACTCTCACGGTATTTTTCATATATTCATTTTCCTCGGTTCTCTTATAATGTCAATCCCGATAATCAAATACTGTATGTAAACGGAAGGAGCCGGCAATGACCAAGTATTATATCGATATTCTCAACGCCGCCGCGAAAACGGATCCGAAAGGATTCATCGAGCAGAGCAGCGAAAACTATATTTCTTCAATAACGGACGCCGCGACAATTTTTCTTGACAAGGGCAAAAAAATCATAATGCTCGCGGGGCCCAGTTCATCCGGAAAAACCACGACTGCCAGAATCATCAGAGAGTTCCTCGAAAAAAGCGGCTGCGAGGTCTATACCGTTTCGCTTGATGATTTTTATCTTCCCGACAGAAACGATTATCCCCTCAACAAAGACGGCAGCTACAATTACGAAAGCATTTACGCGCTCGATCTCGATTTAATCGAAAAATGCTTCCGCGAGCTCACAACCGACGGTGAGAGCAATCTGCCCATATTTGATTTCGATAAGAAAACCCGCTCGGAAGAGATAAACAATATACGTCTGGGAAAAGACGGGGTTATGATTGTCGAAGGCATTCACGGGCTCAATCCGATTATAACAGACCATCTGCCGAATGAAGCGATGGCAAGGCTTTATGTGAGCGTATCAACCAGAATCTTTGACAGAGACGGCGAAATCCTGCTCAGAAAAAGAAATCTGAGACTCCTTAGAAGGATGGTCAGGGATAACCGCTTCAGAAGCACCGACGCGGCATCCACTCTGTCAACCTGGAAGAGCGTTATGGCGGGAGAAGACAATTATATCTTCCCCTTCCGCAATCACGCGGATATAAAGCTTGATTCATTTCATCCGTGCGAGGTAGGGCTCCTTGCCGCTGAGGCTCTTCCCCTGCTCAACGAAGTCAGAAACACCTCGAATGACAAAATGGCAGAGAATATGATAGAAAAACTCAAAAGATTCAGATTCATCGACAGGTCTTATCTTGAAGGCGATTCTCTTCTGTATGAGTTTTTGGGCAGATAAATATTCCGGAGGTATTGATATGAAAAAATTCTGTAAAGCTTTATCCCTGATTCTTGCGCTTGCCGTAATTCTCTCCTGCGTTACAGCCGCGTTTTCAATAGTGATCCCGCAGGATGTCAAAAACATTATTCTTCTTATCGGTGACGGTATGGGAGAAAATCATCTCGAATGGACAAAGGCCGAAACGGGAGAGAAGCTGTTTATGGATTCTCTTCCTTATAAAGGATATTCAAAGACAGATTCTCTCAGCGGTCTTACCGACTCCGCGGCAGGAGGCACGGCGCTCGCCTGCGGTTATCACAACTTCAACAGCAACCTCGGTACGCTCTCGGTCCTCATTAACGGTCAGGGAGCAACGGCTTTCACCTATATGAATGTCAGCGAAGCGGCGATTAAAACCGGCAAAAAGGCAGGAATAGTCACATCGGACGAAAACTCAGGGGCGACTCCCGCCTCTTTCAGCGTTCATACTTATAAGAGAGAACTCGCGGAAGAAATCACGAAGCAGCAATGCGAGAGCGAGCTCGACCTTATCTGGGCGATTGATAACGGAATCTCAGACAAGGCCGAATTCGAATCAAAGGGCTGGACCTATTCAACGACCGAAGAAGAGCTCAGAAATCTTGATAAGAGTAAGCGCTCTTTCGCGGCTATCAGCGGCAGCATCTGCTATGATACCGGCGATGAAAAGGACGCTCCCCTCAGCGGACTCACCGCACTCGCCATTGACAGGCTCGATAACGACAGAGGATTTTTCCTTATGGTCGAGGGCGCTCATATAGATAAGAACAGCCATTCAAATATCAAGGAGGGAATGATGAAATCCCTGCTTGAATTTGACAAGGCTGTTGAAACGGCTGTTGACTTTGCAAAGAAAGACGGAAACACCATAGTTATAGTGACCGCGGACCACGAAACAGGCGCCATCACCAAAGGCAAAAACGGCGAATACGGATTCACCTCGGGCGATCATTCAAGAGCGGATGTTCCCCTTCGCGTTTTCGGCTCCGACGGCCTTGTAAAAGACGGTGAGCATATTGTCAATACCGAAGTCGGTAAATTCATCGGCAAAAAGATAGGATATGACGGCAGATTTCCTTCAATGAAATTCAATCCCGCCTTCTTAAAAGAATTATTCTCGGCAATCATTGCGGGAATCAAAAAATAAACGGACTTTAAAAGGCTCCCTCACGGGAGCCTTTTTTCACCACTCGAATTCTTTTGAAAGAATCCGTTTTCCGTTATTATCCACGGCCTCAATTGCGAATCCTTTTTCATTAAGTGTAAGCTTTGAGGCTGTATAGGTTTTACCCGAGTGACCTCCGTCATTATAGATGACCGTATCGGGATATTTTAACAGATGAGCTTCTTCGGCCTCGTTTCTGCCGTCGATGAATCTGCATTCGTGAGTGTGACCGCTGAGGACAGCTCTCGCGCCGATTTCTTTAATTCTGTCCCACGCTTTTGCGGAAAGCTCCTCTTCGGGCTCGCTGACCTGCCACGCGTGAGAAAGAACGATGATTTTATCGCTGTGCGGTTCAAAGCTGTCAAACCATTCGGTCATCCGCAGACGGTTGGTATAATAATCGGTCATTCCGCCGTATTCGATATGATCATCCGGCTTATCCTCTCCGCTGTCGAGAACAACAAAAGAGTACGGCCCGAAATCTGCTGAATAATAAAGCTTTTCATAACCGAGATACCCGGGAAGATAAGAGGCGAAGTTTCCTCTCGTTTCGTGATTGCCCCTTACATAAACGACCGGCTTCTCACCCTTGGAAAGGCGCCCGGCAAACTCAACGAGATAATTTACCGCCTGCTCCTCAAAATCCATACCGGGCGAAGGATCGCCGAGGAGGAGCACAGCGTCATAATCGCCGAGATACGAAACGGCGTCGTAAGCCTGCTTCAGATAAGTGTGCCAGTCCGAAACGAGCAGATAAGACTGCTCCGCGCTATCATTGACTTTAAAATCAAAGGGGCCGGCTGTGACGGTTTTGCCCGTCCGGCTGCCGTAGCTGAATTCTTCAATAACCCTTGTGCTTCCTATACGGTAGCTGTTGTTTCTGAGATGCTCATAGGGTATATTAACGCTGTGAATAAGTCTGTCTCCGGTAATTCTGCCGTCAATCTGAGAATATACCTTATAATCCTTACCGCCGTATTCATACTCGACATATCCGGTTGAGCGAGAAGAGCTTGAAAACACAACGGAATAATCGCTGCCTGTATCAAAAACCGCAGGCTCCGAAGTTATTTTGAAGGGAGATAGAGGAAATATAACCCCGAGAAACCCGAGAGCCGTTATCGCGGAAAGGAGAATCGCCGCAACCTTTTGTCTTTTCCCGTAAAGCGCGGGGAAAAATATCAGCAGAATTATAATTATCAGGAAGGCGGTGACAAGAGGTAAATCTTTTTTGAGATAGAGCAGCATAACGCTGTTTGTCTCTCTGCCGCCGAATATGACTATTCCCGCTGCAAGGATAATCGAAACAGCCGAAATAATGTAAGATATAACCTTCGCCGCTTTATAAACCCCGCTCTCACACAGCGCCGGTTTATATAATCTTATTCCGGTAAGACAGCAAAGCAGGCCGATGTTAAAGCAGAGGAGCAGAAACAGCCCCATTGCTCCGCCGGTAAACCTGAGATTCGGGTCAAAGAAGACCCACACCATCCTGTAGGCGTGAAAAACGGTGACCGCAATAACAGTAAGAAATAGCAGGGCGCTCATAATAGCGGGGATTCTGCGATTATTCATTTCTGCACCTCTTCTCATTCAACAACAACCGTCTCGATTGACCTCGGGGGCATTGTTATACCTGTCAGGAAATTACCGCTTTCCGTCTTTTCAAAATTATGCTCCGCGTCTGTCAGATATATTTCATATCTGCCCGCGCAGCCCGTAAGATTCAGCTTTGTCTCATTGACGGAATTGTTGACGAGAACAATCACGGTACGTCCGCCGTCTCTGAAGGCGACGTGATCGACGTCTTTATCATCGAAGCTGTCTCTGAGCTCGATTCTGACGGCGCCCGGATGAATGAAATGCGAAAAATGCTTAAAGGCGTAATATCTGTTATAAACCGTAAGCTCACCGTCAATAAAGTCAAGCAGACCGTCTCCGTTGACAGCCGTCCAGCTTGACCAGGATACGGCGTTCATCAGAGAAAGATCCTGAATAATGATATTCGCCATATATATTCCGCTGTCAATGGTTTTGCTGTCTATCTTAAGAGGAAGCTCGCACCACTCCGTCATCTCAAACTTCTTGCCCGGAAAATCGGATGACATCTTTTCTCCGAATGCCTGCTTGCCCCAGTAGTTGTTATCCATCCAGTAGCTGTGACCGGCATAGTATTCGCAGTAATCGTTAAGAATTTTACTGTCAAAAAAG
>CACZTQ010000219.1 GCA_902784155.1 Oscillospiraceae bacterium | reverse complement strand
TGATGACGGTTATCGCGCCGTAGATAATCAGCACTCCGATACCCAGACCGACTCTGTGGGTAAAGAGGCTTATTACGCCCCACGGGATAAGCACGGTGCCAGTCCCGAATACGGGAAGAATATCGAGCAGCGCGGTGCAGATTGCGATAACAAATATGTATCCGCCCTTATAAAGGCCCGCGAATTTAAGGATATGAAGGCCGAGCGTTATCTCGCAGAATGTGATGAAAAGCAGAGCGGCGTAGGATTTGCACCATTTGCCGAGAATATCAAAGACGACGTGCTTGGTCTTTGTGAGCGTCGCGGCGCTCTTTTCGGATAACATTCCTTTGATTTTTCCGATGAATCCGTCATAATCGGAGGTCATGAAGAAGCAGGAAATAATGCCTATAAGTATCGCCGTGAGCACGGCGGGAATTCTCTTTGCGGTTGAGAGGATGCCCGCGAGAGGGGTTGAGAGAGTCGAGAAGTCAAATGAGCCGAGGCCGAAACTGCTCTGCGGAGCGTTGGTAACAACCTCCACCTCCTCTTCCCTGACAAAGCCGAGAAGCTTGTCGGCAATTCCGCTCACCGCGCCGGATATAGTGTCGCCGAGCCTTCCGGGGAAGCGGGCCGACATATTGATAAGCCGCTCCTCAAAGCCCTCAATGACTGACGGCAGCGAGCTGAGCTTGCCCATAATGAACTTGCCGAAATTATAAAACTCGTTGCCGGCAAGGTATCCTATGAGAATCACAAGCCCTATGAGCACCGCCAGGATAAAGAACACAAAAACGACGGACAGGATTTTTTTGCTTATCCGAGTCTTTTTTGAGACCGCTCTTATGGGGCGCTGAAGAAGCATCGCTATAAGAAACGAAATCACAAAGGGCGCAACAATCCACAGCGCGTATTTCACAAACAGGAAGTAGAGAGTTACGAATATTGAAAAATAAACCAGATTTATAAGAAATCTTCTTCTTTTTTCGACAATGTCCATTTTTTCACCTCGGAAACGGGACGCGTTTACTCTGCTGATTATTTTACACCATACGGACCTCATTTACAACGGATAATACAAAAATTCAAAAAAACTTAAAAAACTGAAAATTAACACTTTATTATTCGGCAATTATATGTTATTATAAAATGAATATTTTTTAAAAGATAGGAGGCGATTGTATGTATGTTGCTATAATGGGATACGGCACCGTCGGCTCGGGCGTGGCGGCGCTGCTTAAGAAAAACCATGAGCTCATACGGAAAAAGAGCCTGCAGGAAAGCCTTGAGCTGAAATATATTCTCGATCTGCGCACTTTTCCGGGCGACGAAAACGAATCGCTTGTAATAAATGATTTCAGCAGGATTCTCGGCGATGACGAGGTTAAGATTGTCGTTGAAACCATGGGCGGTCTCAGACCTGCGTATGATTTTGTTTCGGCCTGCCTCGCAGCCGGCAAGAGCGTCGTCACATCAAACAAAGAGCTTGTCGCCGCGAAGGGCAAGGAGCTTCTTCAGATCGCGGCAGCGAATAACGCGAACTTTTTGTTTGAGGCGAGCGTCGGAGGCGGAATACCCGTACTCACTCCGATAATCCAATGCCTTGCGGCAAATGAAATATCAGAGGTTGCCGGAATACTCAACGGAACCACGAACTATATACTTACCAAGATGTTTGACGAGGGAGCGGACTTTGAAAGCACCCTTCTCAACGCTCAGCAGCTCGGCTACGCGGAGCGCGACCCGTCCGCCGATGTTGACGGAATCGACGCCTGCCGCAAGATTTGCATTCTCGCGGACCTCTGCTTCGGCCTTGAGGTGAGCCCCGGTTCATTCACACCGGAAGGCATCAGAAACATTACCGGAACGGATGTCTGTTATGCAAAGGCTCTCGGCGGAGTCATCAAGCTCATCGGCTCGGCAAAGAAACTCGACGGCGGAAAGAAAGTTGCCGCCTGCGTTTCGCCCGCGTTTATAAAGAACGGCTCTCAGCTCGCAAACGTGAGCGACGTCTATAACGCCGTGCTTGTCAGGGGAGACGCCACGGGCGACACCGTGTTTTACGGCAGAGGCGCCGGCAAGATGCCGACCGCGAGCGCGGTTATGGCAGACGTTATCGACTGCGCCGCGAACTTCGGCAAAACAAAGGCCTTCGGATGGAGCGAAGCTCCCGAAGGCTATGTGATAACCGATGACGAATTCACCTCGGCATTCATCGTCAGAGCCGTCTGCGGCGAAGACAGGGTAAAGGCGGCGTTCGGCGACGTTAAAATAATCACGTTTGACGGCGCGCCCGGGGACGAAACGGCGTTCGTCACGGATGTTATCTGCAAAGCATCGCTTAAAAAATCTCTTGCGGATCTCGGAGAAATAAGATCCGTTATAAGAGTTACAGATTATTGATATTCACTGAAAGGAAACCGGAAAACGATTTATGGGACTGATAGTTCAGAAATTCGGCGGCAGCTCGGTTGCAAACGCCGAGAGAGTAATGAATGTTGCCCGGATAGTGACCGATACTTACGCGCAGGGTAACGATGTTGTGGTTGTCGTTTCCGCTCAGGGCGACACAACCGACGACCTTATTGAAAAAGCAAGAGAGATTAACCCCAACGCCAACAAGAGAGAGATGGATATGCTTCTCACCTCCGGTGAGCAGATTTCAATCGCGCTTCTTTCCATGGCTATCGAAAAGCTCGGATACAAGGCGAAATCCCTTCTCGGCTGGCAGGCGGGCTTCAACACAAACTCCGTTTACGGCAGCGCAAGAATCAAGAAAGTCGATACCAAGAGAATCAAGCTCGAGCTGCAGAAGAAACACATAGTGGTTGTCGCGGGCTTCCAGGGCCTCAACAAATATGAGGATCTCACCACTCTGGGCAGAGGCGGCTCCGACACCAGCGCCGTTGCGATCGCCGCGGCGATGCAGGCAGACAGATGCCAGATTTTCACGGATGTTGACGGAGTATATACAGCCGACCCGCGCAAGGTCAAAGGCGCCGTCAAGCTCAACGAGATAACCTATGACGAGATGCTTGAACTCGCAACGCTCGGCGCGCAGGTTCTCAATAACAGAAGCGTCGAAATGGCGAAGAAATACAACGTTGTGGTCGAGGTTCTCTCAAGCCTTGAAAGAAAACCCGGAACATTAGTTAAGGAGACAGTGAAGATGGAAAAAATGCTTGTCAGAGGCGTCACAGCCGACAAAAACGTAGCGAGAGTTTCAATAATCGGAGTACCCAACATCCCGGGTATCGCATATAAAATCTTCGGCAAGCTTGCCGCTAAAAACATTAATGTCGATATTATTCTTCAGTCGGTAGGCAGAAACGATACAAAGGATATTACCTTCACCGTTTCAAGCGACAATTCGGACGAGGCGCTCGAAGTGCTTAAATCCCTCGATTTCCTTGAGGGCAACAAGATTGAATGCGATAACGAAAACGTCGCCAAGGTTTCCGCTGTCGGCGCCGGAATGGAAACTCACCCCGGAGTTGCCGCGAAGATGTTTGAGGCCCTCTTTGAGGCGGATATAAACATCCAGATGATTTCGACAAGCGAAATCAAGATTTCCGTCCTCATCGACAAGAAGGATGCGGACAAGGCCGTTGCAGCCGTTCACGACGCTTTCCTCCCCGATACAACAGACTGAGCAGACTTACGAAGACTGAAACGCGATGCCGCTTTGCGGCAATATCTGAAAGCCGGTGTGTTAATTGAAAATTTTGGTTGTTGACGACCAAAGTATAATTGTTGAAAGAATCAGCAGTCTTATCCTCGAGAAATATCCCGGTTATTCGGTCTCAACCGCTCTCGATTCCGCCGAGGTTTCCGCCCTGCTTGAGAAGGGTATGACCTTTGACCTCGCTTTTGTGGATATCTCCCTTTCAAATGAGAGCGGCACGGATATAGCAAACTTCCTCTCGGGAAGGATTCCAGAAATCAAAACCGTATTCATTTCGGGCTACCCCGAGATGGTCTCCGAGGTTTTCTTCTCCGTTCAGCCCTTCGGATTTATCGACAAGCCGATAAAGAAAGAGAAGCTCTATAAATACATAGACGCCGCCGGGAAGGAAAACGATGACGCCGATAATTTCTACGCCTGCAAAATCAGGGGCAGGGATATAAGAATCCCTTACAGCGACATCATCTATATTGAAAGCGAAGCGAAAAGTCTTATAATCCACAAGACCAACGAGACGCTCAGAGTCGCGGGATTCCTTGAGGACGCGGAGAAAACTCTGCCGCAGGATATATTTGTAAGATGCCACAAGAGCTATATCGTTAATCTGAAATATGTCTCCGGTTATTCAAAAATGAAGCTCAGTCTTATGGACGGCGCCGTGATTCCGGTCAGCCGCTCCAGGAAGGATGACTTCGAGGCAAAATACCTTGCCGGCAGACGATTGAAATAGGGGGTCACACCAATGAAAAAAGCGATTTCCGTTTTGCTCGCAGCAGCCGTTTTATTCTCACTCGCGCTCACCCTCTCAGGCTGCAGCTTTGAGGAGGAGAAGGCCGAAACCACGACCGTAAAGGTTAAAACTCCTCTGCCGACAGATGTCACCACATCTTACGATGAAAACAGCAGCCTCATAACCGACACCGAATATACGCCCGAGAAGCTCGCCCAAAACACGGCGACGATATTTGAATACTTCAATATCCATATAAACGAGCTCAAGGGAATCAAGGCCGGCGTTTCGATGAGGCACGACAAAAGCATCGGCAAAACCGAGATTGAGAAGACCGTAACGGACGATGAAGGCAACGAGATTCAGGAAACAGAGCGTGTCCCCTACAGCGAAAACGATTATGTGAATACCGCTATCGATTCGCTCAAGGACCTGATGCTCAACGAGCCGAGCGACAGCATTGAATACGGCGAAGACCTCACGGGATTCCTGCCTGTCAAGGGCGAGAGATACGTGAGCGCCCTCACTCTCGACGATGTCGAGAGCGCGACCTGCGTTGACGGGGAGACGGAAAGGACCGTCACCGTCACTCTGAAGAGCCCCGCCCTTCCGCAGACGCTCGAGAAGGCCTACGATATGGGCAACGTCGATGATGCGCTTGCCGAATTCAAAAAGGCGGATAAGTATCTCACGGTCGAGAAGCCCGTGCTTACTTATCTTAACTGTCAGATAATCATCAGGGCAGACCTTGAGACGGACGAGATAACGTCAATCGAATACATAAAGAATATCGATGTCAAGACCTCCGTCACGGGTGCAGACAAGCTCGCGGATATCGGCACCGTGCCCGTAACATTCAGATACAGAGACTCAGTTACTTATTCGGTTGACAGGACCGACCCGTCCGCGCCGAAAGAGATTAAGTAATAGATAAAGAAAAAAATAAATAACTGTAATATATAATAAAGCGCGCAGGGCTTCCGGGCCCTGCGTGCTGTTTTTTATCACTGCTCAAATTCAAAATTCTCAATCAGACTGAGCACTTTTGCGTCCGTCTGCTCATACACCCTGCTGCCGAGCGAAATCAGATATTCATCGTCATCCTTATCGCAGAGCATCGCGAAATCCCTGCCGATTTCTCCGCTCACATCCTCGTTTTTTCTCACCGCGAGATAATAGAAACTGAATGACGAGCCGTCTGATATGCTTGAGAAGAATCCCAGCGCCGTGCGCTCAAGCCTTTCAAACATCGCGTTAACCGCCTGGGTTGACAGGATGCTGTTTGGAAGATACTTGTGCATGGCTGTCTGCGCCGCGAATATCATAAGCACTCTGAGTTGAAGTTTTTCACCCGGCGAAACCTTTTCCGCATCCACGGGGCAGAGCTCGGCGGGCGTGAATTCGGCAAGGCGTTCGCCGAGAATCACCGCCTTGGTGCTGTTTCCGTTCGCCCTCTGCTTATCCATAATGCCCGCTATGCTTGTGAAATCCGCTGCGGAATTTTCACGTCGCGGCCGGAAAATCTTGATATCGTCGTCGTTGTTTTTCATATCAGAACCACCACGCTTCGCCGGTCGATTCGGTTACAAGAACCTCTTTGAGGAACGAAACCGCCTTTGAGAGACCTTCGTTCTGGCTCATGAGAGAATCCTCGTGCTCGATGCTGATTGCGTAATCATAGCCGATGGTGCGAAGGGCGGAAATCATATCCTTCCAGTAGGAATAATCGTTTCCGTAGCCGACGGTGCGGAATACCCACGAACGCTTGAGAACATCGCCGTATGACTTGGTGTCAAGCACGCCGTTGACGGCCGTGTTGTATTTATCTATCTTTGTATCCTTGGCGTGGAAGTGGAAGATAGCGTCTCCCATCTCCTTTATGCAGGCAACGGGGTCCATTCCCTGCCAGATAAGGTGGCTGGGGTCAAAATTCGCGCCTATCTCGGGGCCTACCGCATTGCGCAGCTTCATAAGAGAATCCGTGTTGTAAACACAGAAGCCGGGGTGAAGCTCGAGCGCAATCTTGTCAACGCCGTGCATCTTCGCAAAAGCGACGGTTTCCTTCCAGTAGGGAATAAGCTTCTCTTCCCACTGCCACTCGAGAATCTCGGTGAAATCATCTGGCCAGGGGCAGACAACCCAGTTGGGATGCTTTGACTCCTCACAGTCGCCGGGGCAGCCCGAGAAGGTGTTTATCTGATGGATGCCGAGCTTCTCGGCAAGCAGGATAGTATCTTTGATTGCCTTGTCAAACTTCTGCGCAACCGCCTTGTCGGGATGGACCGGGTTGCCGTGGCAGGAAAGGGCGCTTATCTGAAGGCCGTATTTGTTTATAAGGTCTTTGAATGCCTGAAGCTTGCCTTCGTCGGCGAGGAGCTCTTCGGGATTCGCGTGAGCGTTGCCCGGATATCCTCCGCATCCTATCTCAACCATCTCTATACCGAGAGACTTGAAATATTTGAGCGAATCCTCAAGCGGGATATTTGAAAGCAAAGTGGTGAATACTCCTAATTTCATATCAATTCTCCTTTTCAGCAGTTTGCGGCAATAAGCTCTTTGAGATATTTCAGGCTTCTCGCTATATCATCGAAGCCGTTGGGCTCGGGGTCGTCATTCTCGACTATGAGCCACTCAAGCTCCATCGCCTTGGCGGCTCTGACAACCGAAACGAGGTCGCAGTCGCCCTCGCCGAGAGCCTTGGGGTGGCGGTCGATTCCGTCCTTGACGTGAAGATGGACTATATTATCCATATTCGCGAGAAGATATTTATAATTGTCAACGCCCGCGCAGAAGCTCCAGTAGGTATCTATCTCAAGGTTGCAGTAGCTGCCTATTACCTCTATCGGCAGCCTCTTGTTGCGCATGGGTCTGAATTCCTCGGTGTGGTTGTGATAATAGGTGGTTATGCCGTATTTATCCATCGCATATTCGCGGGCCCTGCCGAGAATCTTGCCAGTTCTGACGCATTCCTCCTGAGTCGAGTGAGGCGCTCCGCCTACGCCGATTGCCTTGACTCCGAGCTTGTGCTGAAACTCGATGGTCTCCTCAAGCTTCTCCGCCCTGAAATCGTCGAGCCCTATATGTCCGCCCACGCAGACGAGACCGAGCCCGTCGAGCTTCGCGCGGATTGTTTCGGCATCTGTATCGAAATAGCCGGCGAATTCAACGCCGTCATAGCCGATTTCCTTAACCTTTTCGAGGGCCTTGAGAAGGCTTTCGCTGTCGCTGATTGCGTCCCTTACGGAGTACATCTGAACCGCTATCTTCATATTATCATTCCTCTTCATTGAAATAATAGGGCTTGCCTGATTCGGCGGATTTATAGATACCCTCAAGAATCTGGGTTACCACCATCGCCTGCTCGGGCTTTGTGGACAGCTCATGGTCATTGATGATTGCATCATAGAACGCGAGATTCTCGAGATCCTCGGGCTTGTCGGAAGCGCCCTCAAAGAAAGCGACTCCGCCCGCGTCAAAGCTCGGATTCTCAATAACCTGTCTGTTATTCTTTATATAATTGAGGCGAAGGCCGTCGAGCATATCCGCTCCGCCTTTATCTCCGCAGAGAAGAGTTATCGCTTCGCGGGGATCGGCGATATTCAGCGCCCAGCTTGCTTCAACGCTGACTGTCGCTCCGTTTTCCATAACGACAAAACCGAATGCGGAATCCTCAACCGTGTATTTTTCGGGATCCCAGTCACCCCAGATATTGCCGGTACCGTTGGCGTCGCCGAGTTTCTTGTATTTAACGCCCATACACATTTTGGGCTTGTAGTTATTCATCATCCACAGGGTGAGGTCGAGAGCGTGGGTTCCTATATCGATGAGAGGACCTCCGCCCTGCTCATACTCGTTGAGGAAAACGCCCCAGGTCGGGACCGCCCTTCTGCGCAGAGCGTTAGCTCTGGCGTAATAGATATCTCCGAGCTCGCCGTTTTCGCAGCAGGTTTTAAGATAAAGAGAGTCTCCTCTCCAGCGGGACTGATAGCCTATCGAAAGCTTCTTGCCCGTTCTGACAGAGGCCTCATACATCGCCTTTGCCTCGGCGTAGGTCTTTGCCATCGGCTTTTCGCAGAGAACGTGCTTGCCCGCCTCGAGAGAATCGATTGTGATGAAAGAATGGGAACGGTTGGGAGTGCACACGTGAACAGCGGCAATATCCGGCTCGTTCGCAAGCAACTCTTTATAATCCTCATAAACTCTTGCGTCCTCTGTGCCGTATTTCTCCGCCGCCTCTTCGGCTCTTTCCCTGATGATGTCGCAGAAAGCGACCACCTCAACATTTTTGTTCCTTGAGAGCGCGGGCAGATGCTTGCCGTTTGCTATTCCTCCGCAGCCTATGACTCCGACTTTCAGTTTTTCCATTTGACGGTCTCCTTTCAATATCATTAACTTTCAATTATAATCCGTTATTTATAACCGGTTATTTCCTGCCGAGCAGAATTGCGCCCGCAATTCCCGCCGACTCAAGAAGCATAATGAGAACGGTGATAAGAGTCGTGACTCCCCTTGCTCCGACTCCGGCAACAATGAGCAGAATTATTCCGAGAACCATTGCGGCTATCTGCATAATCACGCCGAATCTGTTTTTGGCTGCCATTGAGCAGGCGGTCGCGATTGCCTTGAGCATCGATGAAGCCTCGCCGTCGTGAATTATTCCCGCGGGAAGTCTGTCGGTTACGGCATCCTTGCGGCGCTTGTAAAGCCTGCCGGCGACCGAGGAGAGAATCTTGAAGTTGTCGGGGTTAAGACCGAATCTGCCGGAAATAAGATCCTCCGTTACATTGACGTCGTTTGTGCGCACAAGAATCTGTACGCCGTTGTTTTCAAGCTGTCTGAGATAATTCTTTATGTTGTCGTCAACGCTGTAGCTGACAACGAACATCGCCGCGAGCTGTTCATTGCAGGCGAGATAGATAACCTTCCTGCCGTCGTGGGCGTATCTGTCTTCAAACGCTTTTTCGGGCGCCTTGATATTGTGGTGGACGAGCATATTCCTGTTTCCGAGAAGGACCTTCTGCTCATAGATTCTCGCCGAGATGCCCATCTTGTCTTCATATACAAGGTCCCTGACGGGCGGGAGGAGATCCTGCCTGCCGTCGATAACCTGCTCGAAGCAGTCCTTGAGAGGTCCGCCTGATTTGATAACCATTGCGGCGGCGTAGAGCAGCACAACGTCAATGCGCATGCTCTTGAAATCTTTCATACCGTGCATCGTGCAGGCGCTGCGGTCGAATATATCCGCCGAGTCAAGCACAACGGCGTTTGCCTGCGAAACGGTGTCGGCCGTATCAATGCCGGCTATCATTGCTCCGTCTCTGTTAAGACGGTTATTTGAAATGAAGGTGATGAATGAGGGAATGAATTTGCCGAATATCGGAGCGCTCAGGCACACGCCCGCCGTGAACGCCACAAAGGCCGCCATAAAGTCCTTCTTGACGATGCCCATAATAACGCCGGCAACGAGAGAGGCGGCAAGCGAGCCGATGAGCATTACTCTCGAATACTTCTCGGTGTCGCGCTCGCTCTCGGAATTCTTGATGAAATCCGAGGGGAAAGCGATGCTTGAGGAATAATAAATCTTCGCGTCGCCCATAAGAAGGCCTCTGCCGAGCTCGAATACCTCGCTCTCGTTGTCAAACGGATGGACGGCATACATATTATGCTCATAGGAGAAGGCGCAGACCGAGAAATTGTTGAGAATTCTCTTCGCGTCAATGACATCGGTAATCTTGTTGAGAAGCAGGCCGAATACGGCGATAACGCCGAATACCGGGTAAGGTCCCCTGTCGATGGTGACAGCGGCGAGCGTATTCTCAATCAGCGCGACGACAACCGCGATGACCGTCGCGGAGCTACCCGTAATCTTTCCCTTGACCGTCTGGGCAAAGGTGTCAAAGAATCTGCCCGAATCGAGAATGACCGCGGCGACTATAAGAAGAGCGTTCAGCACGCACAGGATAACCGACTTTGATGAGAAGAATCCGGATTCAAAGAAGTTATCCGCAACGGGAGTGATAAGAGCGAAGAACAGCAGGATTGCCTCGACGGCTCCCATCCAAATCGCGCTCTTTACGGATCTGCTCACGCGCTCCCTGAGCTTTGCGTAAACCTTGTTTTTCTCGGAGGGCTCGTTGTATTCGCCGATTTCATCGACGAGCGACGCGGCGCCCGCGTCATCGGAGGAGACGGCGCTGTCGGACTCATCCTCAAGAGGAAGATCCTCGGTGAGATCGTTGAAGCCCTCTCCGAAATCAACGTCTATATCGTCGATTTTGAAGGTCTTTGCCTTCTGCTTTCTCTTCTGGTTGAGGTTTTCCTCCACGTCATTCTCTCTTGACTGACCGGGAACCGCCTCTGCGGGAATATCGACAAAATCGTTGAGTATAATCTGACCGTCAACGTTATTCTCGGCTTTTTCGCTCAGGGTATCGCTCTTCTTTTCAAGCGGTATGACCTTCGTTTTCTCTTCGCCGAAATTCCTGTCCGCCGCATCCTCGGCCGCCATAACCGTCGGCATCGCCTCAAGACCGTTTTCCGCGCTGCCGCCGGATTTTTTGACAACGATACCCGATTTGTCAAGCGGATACTCGGGCTCCTTTTCCTCTTCCTCGGGGAGCTCTATATCCTCGGGCCTGAGTTTTTCAAAGAATTTCTTCCTGAAATCAATATGAGATTCGGAGGTGGATGATATATCCTCTATATCGTCCTTCTTTTTGCCTATGACGAAGCTCGGAGGAAGGGGTTCCTCCTTCTCCGGCTTGTTATTGTATTTTATTTCAACAGGCTCGGGAACGGCGTCGGGCATAACTACCGTTTCGAGGGTGAAAAGATCGGGGTCAAAGTCGTCAATAAGCTCGTCTTCTTCAAAGAAGACCTCCTGCCCGTCAACCTCGCTGCCCGAAAAGATATCCGTCATCTCATCCTCGGCAGCGGCGGAAGAGCCGTCCTCACCCTGAGAAACGGTGAACATACTCTCGTCGTACCTCGATGAGCCGAGAATCTTCTCAAGCCTGTCGGCTGCGGACTCGCCTTTACTCTCACGGGGGACATAATCCTCGCCGCTCTCCTCGGCAATAAGCCGGTCAATATCCGACATTGACCATTCTTTTCCGGGTTCGGGAACATCATCCCCGGAGGAATCATCTCCGAGCACCTGCTTGAGTATATCCTCAAGCTCCTCGTCCTTTTTCCCTGAATTCAGTAAATCACTCATTGCATTCACCTCACCTGTATTTTATGACTTCATACATAAGTATCCCCGCCGCAACGGATGCGTTCAGGGAATTGATTCTGCCTCTCATCGGCAGCGAGACGATAAAATCGCATTTATCTCTCACAAGCCTGCTTATTCCTCTGCCCTCGCTGCCTATGACAAGGGCGACCGGGCCGTCATATCTGACCTTATCCCAGCGCTCCCCGTCCATATCGGCTCCGTAAATCCAGAGCCCTTTGGCTTTGAGCTCGTCAATGGTCTGCGCGAGATTCGGCACTCTCGCAACGGGCACATACTCAACCGCCCCCGCCGAGACCTTGCCGACGGCGTAGGTCAGAGAAACTCCGCGCCTTTTGGGTATTATAACGCCGTGCGCTCCGCACGCGTCCGCCGAGCGGATGATTGCTCCGAGATTGTGAGGGTCCTCTATCTCGTCGCAGATAATCAGGAAGGGGGGCTCCCCTCTCTGCTGCGCGGCGGCAAGCATATCGTCAACATCCGAGTATTCGTGGGCGGCGACCCTGGCGGCCACGCCCTGATGATTTCCCCCGCCGCACATCGCGTCGAGCTTGCGTCTGTCAACTTCCTTGACTACGGTTCCGTTTTGCTTTGCCTTGCCGATTATGGGGCCTATCGAGCCGCTCCTGTCTCCCTTCGCGACAAACAGCGTGTCGATTTCCCTGCCGCTCTTTATCGCTTCCGAAACGGCGTTGCGCCCGATGAGCAGATCCTCACCTCGGTTTTCGGCTGTTGTTTCAATATCGGGTTTTCCCATTTTTCACTACCGGCGCCGTGAGGCGCCGCCTCTCAGTACAATTCTTTTATGTAATTCAGGACATCTTCCCTCGTTCCCTTGAACGGGCCGGGAGTTTCCATTTTAAGCGATACGGTGGCCGTTGCCATAAGCAGAGCCTGCTCAATGCCGCTGCCGAGTCTCTCGTTGATATAGGCCGCGAAGGTGGTGTCTCCCCTGCCCGTGCGTCCGCTGAGATTCCTCGATTTTATCGGGCAGGTATAGAAGTCCCTGCCGTCATAAATGAGCACTTCGGTATTGTGGGTTATCATTATCTCGCCCGCGCCCCAGGAGAAGAGATGCTTCGCCGCCTCTTTCCTGTCGCTGCAGCCGGTGAGAATCTCCGCCTCGGCGGCATCGGTCTTGAGATACCTTATGCAGGGCAGACATTCTCTCTTATCTTTCCAGTCCTCAAAATACATCGCGCCGTCGGGGGCAACGTGTCTGAGCATCGCCTGGACATCAAGCGCGAGCGTCTCTTTCTTTGACATCGTCTTGATGAACTCGGTATCGAAATCGCCGTAAACCAGACCGGCGAGATGATAGATTGCCGCGTCGGCATCGGGGATTTCCGCCGCTTTGAAGGGATCGCCCTTCGAGGTGCAGGTGCAGGTGCGTCTCTCTTTATCGGCGGTGTGATAGATATTTGTTATCTCGGTGCTCTTTTCGCTCGGAAGAACGATTATATCCTCTTTCGGGATGGTGAACTCGTCAATCCTCGAAATATCCTTC
The DNA here is from genome assembly GCA_902784155.1 of Oscillospiraceae bacterium. Lineage (GTDB taxonomy): Bacteria > Bacillota > Clostridia > Oscillospirales > Acutalibacteraceae > CAG-177. Next base: position 2,725 of record CACZTQ010000219.1, on the reverse strand, counting down.
TCGGCAACCTTTGTCACGGCAAGCACCCTGTGGCCGAGAGCGTGGGCGGAAGCGGATGAATAGATAACGGCTCCCCCTACGATATGCACGGTGTTGCCGAGATGGTCGGTGTTGGTGTCGAGAGTTTCGTGACCGATGATAACTGATGTGTACTTAGCCATAATACAACCTCATATTTCGTAAGTTTTGCCTTCTTGGGCAACCTCTATATCCGGATAATTCTCAAACTCGGGGGCGGGGTCGTAATCGGGATTCAGATGAGTTGACAGAATTCTGATGCCTGTCCTCTCGTTGAATTCCTTCGCGTAACCCACATTCATATGCGGCCCGTCGAATCCGAGCGGCTTTGATGTATCCGAAAGGAGCAGATTGGCTCCTCTGATTGCTTCGTAAATGTTTTCGTTATAGAGCGTGTCGCCCGTATATACCAGAGTCTTCTCTCCCTCAACCCTGACCGCGAGGCAGGGTACGGTATGCTTCATCTCATAAAATCTGAGAGTGAGGCTTCCGGCCTTCACGCTCTGACCCGCGCCGACAGGTATATGCTCAATGAGCGGATGGTCAAAAAGCAGACTGAACCAGGGAGTATCCTCTCTGAGAGAATAAATCCTGACCTTGGTGTTCAGCTCTTCGAGCCTGTATCTCATCGCGAGCAGGTCGCTCGTATGGTCATAATGCAGATGTGAAATGAATATGGCAGTAATATCCCGTGGATCGATTATATCCGTCAGGCGCGAGAATGCTCCGGGGCCCATATCCATAACGAGATTTGTGTCTCCCTCGCTGACGAGGTAGCAGCTGGCCGCGTGATTGCCGCTTCTGGCATAGGGGCCGTATTTTCCGATTACCGTGAGTTTCATAGTTTTTTGCCTATCGCCTTTGCGTATTCTTCTCTGAGCTCCGGCTTCACAATATCTTTAAGAAGATTCAGAGCGAGAATATGGTTTTCTTTCATATGGTCTCTCGTCATGAAATCCCCGGCGACGATGTTGACCTTGCCGAGCATAAGAGGGTCGGCGGCGATTTCGCTCATCATCTGCGGGAAATAGAGACGGCCCTGCTCATCGAGAGCTCTCGGCCATCTTAGACCGTTCTCCGTGCCGATATTCGGCGTCTGCTGTGTCTGAAACCAGAAGAAGCCGTCGCTCTCGAGCTCCCTGAGATAATTAAGACTCTCTTTTGCGAATTTTTCGGGCTTCAGGCCGAAAACAACCGGGTCCCAGGGCTCGAGCAGTTTTATGTCGCAGCTGTATTTATATTCTCTGTTTGCGTTGTGTATGACATATCTCTTCCCGCTCTCTCTTATTTCGCCGAGAGTCAGCGCCTTCAGATCGGGAATATCCGTGAGCGCGTATGCGGCGGGATTCAGATATTTTTCAATAAGCGCGTCAACCTGAGCGGGGTCCGCGTGGTTTTTAAGGGTGAACGGGCCGACCTGCTGATCCTGATACGCTTTTATATCGAGGATGAAAAAATCATCAAAAAATCTTAAAACATCGCCGAAATACGAGAACGCCTCTTCGGCGGGCATTCCGCTCGCGATTCCGTGAGCGATATAAATCTTTCCCCTCTTCTGCTTCAGGCGGATGCAGAATTCGCGAACGCCGTAGCGGTATTGCTCAAACGGGGTGCCGTCCTGACAGCAGGCGGTCACATTCATACCTGCGGTCGCGGAATTATGCGCTCCGGGGATGGCAATTTCCGTAATCTTCGCCTCATCTTTTATATAAGACATCCATCTGTCGTAAAACATATTACACCACCTGGAAAATATAGAATTTCAGATAGTCGGTTTCGGGGACATTCATAAGTATCGGATGATCCCGGCACTGCTGCCTGGCTTCAACCTGCCTGAGCTGAACTCCCGCGTCGGCCGCGGCCGACAGCAGCATTTTTTCAAACGCCGCGCTCTCCATAAAATGAGAGCAGGAGCAGGTCGCGAGATATCCTCCCCTGGGCAGGAGCTTCATAGCCCTGTAATTGATTTCTTTGTAGCCTCTCTGCGCTGAGCTGACCGTCCTGCGGCTCTTTGTGAACGCGGGAGGGTCGAGGATTATGAAGTCAAACGGCTTTCCGCCTTTCTTTTCGAGGGCGGGGAGAAGGTCAAACACATCCGCGGTCAGAAACTCAATCTTATCCTCAAAGCCGTTGAGCGCCGCGTTTTCTTTCGCTTTCTCCGCGGCCGTCGCGCTGACATCAACGGCGGTGACGCTCAGGGCGCCTCCGAGAGCGGCGTTAAGGGCAAAGGAGCCCGTGTGAGTGAAGCAGTCGAGCACCCGCCTGCCCTGCGCAAGGCGCTGCACCGCGAGGCGGTTGTATTTCTGATCGAGGAAGAAGCCCGTCTTCTGACCGTTTTCGAAATCGACATTGAATCTGATACCGTTTTCGGTGATGACGGTGCAGGTTTCGGCGCCGTGAGGGATGCCCTCATACCAGCCCTTATACTGCTCAAGGCCTTCGTTGTCGCGTATGGCGACATCGTTGCGCTCAAATATCCCGCCGACCTTTTCGCCGTATTCCGCGAGAATGCCAACGAGAAGGGAATATATCATTTCCTTTCGCTTTTCGATTCCGAATGAAAGGACCTGGGTTACCAGAATATCCGAAAATCTGTCAACCGTGAGACCGGGGAGACCGTCCGCCTCGCCGAATACGAGACGGCAGCAGGAAAAATCCGGACCCATTACGGTGCGGCGGTAGTCAATCGCGTAGCGCAGGCGGCGCT